>JAATGT010000304.1 GCA_015654525.1 Bacteroidales bacterium | reverse complement strand
GGAATACGAACAGCCTCAGAAATAAAAGCATCACGCTCTTTGTCTAAGAGTTTTACTTGCGGAGTAAATGCACTTTTCTGACTTTTGTTCATACCTAAACCCAATGCATTATTTGCCAGTTCCAGCTGAGAGAACGCAGCTGCAGGAATGACCCCGAGTTCAGGAATCAATGGTTTTGCTAAATCGAGAGTTGACTTAGTCAATGAATAAATACCCGCAATTGTCAGATTGCTGACATAGAGCGGAGAAAAATTGTGATATTCCATGTCCAAAAAAATTAAAATTAAAAAATAAGAACTGATTTAAAATTATTTTTTTTGTAATAAACATACGCAGACTCTATAGCACTCCATAAAAATTTTAGAAGCCACAACAGAGTACTAAACAAGGCTATAAAATTTTTAGAAGGTTGAATTGACCTCCATTGGGCTCTATAAAAATTTTATAGAGATAAATAAGGCTTCATTCAAGGCTATAAAAATTTTATAGGCTTGAATGAAGCTCCAACCATGCTTCTAAAAATTTTATAGAGTAGAACGTTAAATATTTCAACCTTTCAAAGAATGTATAACATTGAAAACGTATAGTTTATACACAAATACGCGTCAAAGATAATAATTTTTCAGAAAATAACAAAGATTTTGCATTTTTTCTAAATAAAAAAGAATCAAGAGACCATTAAGCAAAAGCGGGTATCTCCGTTTTTGTGGAGACACCCGCCTTTTCATTCTCAAAAGAAAGTATTACAGCGGTATAGAATAACCTAATGATATTAGCAAATTGCCAATATGGTTATCACCATTTTTGGAATCACTTTGAACTGAAGTTAATCCATAAGCTCCACGCAGATCCAGAACGACTTCACCAAATCCAACGCTTTGTGTAAAACCGATACCCCCGGTCAATCCAAAGTTCACATCATTAATTTGGTCTTTTATTTTGGTAGTGGCATCAAAAGATACTTCGGAAGAAACCGGCTGCGTTCCGGCAGCATCAGCATATACAATGCTCGATCCGTTTGTTTTTTGTTTGGCATTCAACAAAAAGCCAACATACGGGCCTAAGTCCACATATAATTTTGATGATTTACTCAATGAAAAAGAGTATTTCGCCATTACCGGAACTTCCAGATAATTCAGGATAGATTCGTTTTTATAGTTTGCATAAAAATAAGTTCCGGCCGGAACCTGCGAATTAAAAGAAGAAGCATCCAAAGCCTGCGTCCCATTTCGTTGCCCGCCTTCGCTCGAATACAGGATATCCGCGCGCCAGGCAAAATGCGAACCGGTATTCCAGTTAAATGTCAGACCAAATGCAGCTCCTTCGCGCGACGACCAGTTCTCGCTTAGCGGATTGCCACCACCTCCGGTAAGTTGAGGAATGTTTAAACCACCAAAAGCACCCAATGTAAACTTAGATGCACTCTTGTCCGATGACGATTGAGCCATTGTCAAAACCATCGAACACACCAATAAAAACGATGTTACAATAAATTTTTTCATACTGTTACTTTTTGATAAAAATCGATTATAATTAATTTCTCTGTCTTATAGAGAAATATTTTCAGTGTATATTATACAAACCGGCAAGATCTTGTCTTTTTACGACAGTCTACCGGCATCATTCTACATCCGATGCAGGGTAAACCCATACATGCATGTCGTGTATACTACTAAGTTATTTTTTATTTACCCCTCAGGATGTTGGAAATGCCGTTTGCATTTATATTCAAGAGGTATTTTTTTCCGAGTGTTTCCGCCGGTTGGCAAACAGGGGGATATTGAACTTTCAATATTGAATTAAGAAAATAACAGAATTAAAAGAGATTTGTTCACTGAGATATATTAGTCATTCATTATCTCCGACATTATGAGAGGTCTAATTCAAAATAAAATTTGTACGCTGAGACAAAACAAGCGGGACAAGTCTTAGTGACCGGCCCCGCTTGTAAGCGTACTGAACGTATTATTTTTTCGGTTTGCGTCGGTTGAACGACCCTTTGCCCTTGGCAAATTTCTTATGTCCGAAGCGATTTTTTTCCGGATTATATTCCGGTGCTTCACCCAGCTCTACCGGCATGGGGATTTTATAAATATCTTTTTCCAGAAATTGTTCTATCTGGTGGAACTTGTATTGTTCTTCCTCCGACACAAAGGTAATGGCCATCCCTTTGGCACTGGCACGCGCCGTACGTCCGATACGGTGTACATAATCTTCGGCATCGTGAGGCACATCGTAGTTTATCACCAGCGAAATATCGTCGATATCGATACCACGCGACACAATGTCGGTAGCCACCAGAATGCTTACACGGTTATTCTTAAATTCGTGCATAATGTGGTCGCGCTGCACCTGATCCAGGTCGGAGTGCATCTCGCCCACCGATAATCCCATTTGGCGGAAGGTTTTGAAAAGTTCTTTTACCTTAAGCTTGGAACCGGAAAAAATAATCACTTTCGTGGCTTCTTGTTCTACAAACAAATGACGGATGATGGCTTGTTTTTGCGCTTCGTAACAGATATAAGCCGTCTGCATAATGCTTTCGGGTGGTTTGGAAACGGCAATTTTCACTTCTACCGGATTGTTCAGAATGGTTTTGGCCAGCAAGCGGATTTTAGGCGGCATGGTAGCCGAGAACATAATAGTTTGCCGGTCTTTAGGCAAACGGTTTACCACCTGCATAATGTCTTCGAAGAAACCCATGTCGAGCATGCGATCGGCTTCGTCGAGAATAAAATATTTTACATACGAAAAATCAATATCGTAAAGGTTGATATGCGACAGCAGTCGTCCCGGTGTGGCAATCACCACATCGGCTCCTTTTTGCAATCCGCGTCGTTGCACATCCCAAGCTCCGGAGTCGTTACCACCGTACACCGCCACCGACGAGAAAGAGGTGAAGTACGAGAAGCCTTCCATTTGTTGGTCAATTTGCTGTGCCAACTCGCGGGTTGGTGCCATGATAATAGCATTCACCTTATCTTCGGCATGCGTTTCCACCTGCAAGTTGTGTAAAAGAGGTAAAATAAAAGCAGCCGTCTTGCCGGTTCCTGTTTGTGCGCAGGCAATCACATCGCGTTTCTGTAAAATTACGGGGATAGTTTCGGCTTGTACCGGGGTAGCTTCTTTAAAATTCATGGCTTGCAAGCCGTCCAACACAGCATCGCAAAGGGAAAGTTCGTCAAATCTCATTGAAAATATATTAATATACGTGCAAAGATACGCAATTTTGAACGAAAACTCTTTGCTTTAGTCTTTTTGAAGACAAATGGAAGAAATGAATAAAAAAAAACAAGGATGTTGCCTCAAAAGCACACAAATAACGCAAATACCACAAATTTCCGCAAATAAGATCTGCAAAATAGAATATTATTTATTGAATTTCAATTCAATAAGATTGCATTATTAACGTTATTGGCGTGCTAAAAAGACTTTTAAGACCCCCTCATTGAACAATAATTAAAAAAAAGCCGGGAGCTTTATTGGCCACCCCCAGAGCCTCCCCCACCTTTCACGTCGTCGTTGGAAATTCCACGTTCAACTTTTTTAATCTGAGCTTTCATTTCGCCAAAGCGATAACTGGCCGTAATTGCAAAAGAGCGTCCTTTTCTGGTCATATCAGTTTGCAAATAATAGGTATTGGTCTGGGTTGTAAAATTCATTTTACGTGTTGTCTCAAAAGGCTCTTGTACTCTCAGCGTCACATTCAATTTTTTATCCAGAAAATCGCGTCCGAGCGACAAACCACTGTAGTGAAACGAAGGGTTGGTTCCTTGTAACGACACACCGGAAGAATAATATCCACCATTGAGGTTCAATTTAAAGTCCGATGGCAAGGTAAATTGGGCGCCTCCCGAAAAGGTATACCGCATACCGTCATTTTCCAGTCCACTTCCATCATTGGTTTTGTATTTGGAATAAGTGGCGCTGGTATTACAGTTCAGCCGGAGTACTTTATTCATTTGCCAGCTTCCGTAAATATAAAGTCCGGTATTATTTACCGATCCTATATTTTCATACGTTGTGTAAGTTGCACCACTTGCCAGCAATTTACTAACCTCCTCAATGGAATTATTAGTAAACGAGGTATACAGGTTGGCATTAAAGTTTAAGTCTTTCGAAAAGTTTCCGTAATTCAACGAAAATGAATTATCTACTTCCGCTTTCAGGTCGGGGTTACCCTGCGAAATAGCCAACGGATTGGTATCGTCGTAAAACGGATTTAAATACCAGATTCCGGGCCTGCTGATGCGTTGATTGTACGCAACCTTCAGGTTGGATGTTTCCGTCAGTTTGTAGCTGGCACTAACCGATGGAACTACATTATCAAACGGCACCTTAAAGTTGAGCGTCGGTTTTTGCGAAAAATCCACAATAGAATTGGTATGCTCATAACGCACCCCACCTTTAATACTGAACTTCGCAAGCTTCAAGGTATAACTTCCATACACGCCCAAAATATGTTGCGTATGTTTCATATCGTTGGTATTACGCCCCGGAGTATCCACCCACTGATTAATGGTATCGTTGAAATTCCGATACAGATTATCGCTATTGTTCAACCGCAGAATATATTTAGCGCCCACCTCCATCACATGTATTTTGTTGAATGGCTCAGTATAATCCAGCTGAAACGTATGCTCATTACCCGCAGCGTCACTTTTAATTTTCTGTTCACTGTCTGGATAATTTACAATACCACTTGCTTTCGAATAATTGTCGGTATTATTGGGCGTATTTCCGAGTTTATAGGAGAATGTCAACAATTGATCCGGTTTTTTGAACGAGCGTTGATAGTCCAACGACAGCTCTTCGCCTCCCCAGGTTCCTTTTGAATCGGTATATTGACTGAAAGCATTCAGCGTATCGCGCTGTTCATCGCTTGTAACCGATAGACCATTTACTTTCGAATGACTGCCTCCATTGTGTCCTCCCACAGTCAAACTAATCAGATTCAATGAATCAATTTCGTAACTGGCTTCCAGATTACCATAAAAGAAATGAAACCGGGAATCAGACGTAGTGCGCTGGTTCAGGTATTTTCCACCTACATCCGACACACTCTCGCGATATATGGTGCTTGTACGCCCCGGATCAGCACGGTTATTATAATTCAAATTGGCGGTCAGCCCGAGTTTTCCGGTTTTGGTAGAGAAATAAAAGCCACCATTATAACCTCCCCGGCTATCCACTCCCCCCTGCACGCTTCCGGTATATCCACCCATGGCTTTTTCTGTCACTATATTAATAATACCACCCACACCCTCGGCTTCGTATTTGGCTCCCGGTTCGGTAATCACTTCTATGCTTTTAATGCTCGAAGCCGGCATGCTTTTCAACACCTGCGAAGGGTTTGTAGCCGTCATATTCGACGGTTTACCATTAATATAAACCTTAAAGTTTGTCGAACCCTTCACCTGTATATTATCTTCACCATCCACAGTTACCATCGGAACTTTTTTCAGCATTTCCAGCACATTGATACTTTGAGCCTCGGGATCGGACTTAGTATCATAGCTGATTTTATCCAGATCCACCTTCACCAGCGGCTTATTGGCCACAACGGTAACTCCCGCCAGCTTCTGATCGGTAGTCACCATGTTTATTTTTCCTAAATCAAATCTCTTCTGACCGGCAGTTATGGAGAGATTCTTCACCAGCTTGGTCATGCCTACCGACTCAAAACTGAGCAGGTAATCTCCGGTTTTATTCAAAGTCAATTCAAATTCTCCTTTTACACCCGAGGCTAACCGTTTCAGATATAAAGTGGGTTTTTCTGCAGCAGAAACAGAAACAGTGGTATACGGAAGCGATGTATTCGATACAGAATCAACCACTATGCCTTTTACAACAAAGGATACAGGAGTGGTTTCGGAATACGCAGAAACGATGAGAAGTAAGAACAAAGCGAGAGTAAATAGTTTGCGATTCATAAGAATAAATATAAAGGTGTTAAATCGACAGCGAAAATAACCAGTTAAAATCACATTCTTATTATTCAAAAGTATCTTTTACATAATTTTCCACTTTAATAACAGTAGAAGGTCATAAAAATTAGAAAGATATGAACAAAAAACGTCGAAACCCTAATGGATTTCGACGTTTTCGCGGAAGCTACGAGATTCGAACTCGTGGTACGGTTGCCCGTACGTCAGTTTAGCAAACTGGTGGTTTCAGCCACTCACCCAAACTTCCAAGACTTCGCTTTTGCGGGTGCAAATATAGGAAGGAATTTTCGATTATCAAAACCATTTTCTCTATTTGAGATTTCTAATTCATATTGAATAATTATTTATAATTGAAATCCTGTATTTTACATTACAAAAAAACGACTATAAATAATTGTAATTAAATTTCGGCGCCCTTATTTCAAAACAAATCCGTATTTTTGTAGTGCAAAATAAAACTACAGATTTTAAGAATATCATGACCACAAAAAAGAAACAGAAGAAGCAGATAAAAGTGCTCAAGAAACCCATTAAATGGCTTATTTACGCCGCACTAGCCATCTTCATTTACTTTGCTTATATTCTGTTTGCCCCGAACATTCTTCCCCGCAACAAAGAAAAAGCATTTCTCTGCATCCCTGACAGTAGCACATTCAATGACGTTACGAAGCTTTTGAACAAAAATGCAAACGTAGTCAACATGTCTGCATTTAAACAAGTGGCATTCCTGCTCCACTATGGCGAAAGAATTCATACCGGTAGATACGCCATCAAGTCGGGGATGAGTAACTTTCAATTAATACGTATATTACGAAGCGGCAGACAAACGCCGGTTCACCTTACATTCAACAACATCCGCACGAAAGAACAACTGGCAGCCCGACTAAGTGCTCAACTCATGGCTGACTCCACAGCCATCCTGAAACTACTGGACGATGAGGATTTTTTATCGGCATATAAGCTGGATACCAACACGGCTATTTCACTTTTCATCCCAAACACTTATGAGGTTTTCTGGAATATAACTCCAAAAGAACTATTCAAACGGATGAACGCAGAATACAGCAAATTCTGGACAGAAGAACGGAAGGCTAAAGCTGCAGCTATTCCGCTTACCCCAACCGAAGTTGTGACATTGGCATCTATCGTAGAAGAAGAAACAAACAACAAG
>JAATGT010000352.1 GCA_015654525.1 Bacteroidales bacterium | reverse complement strand
TTCACCATTCATCCAACCATCATACAGCGGGGCTATTTATGGGAATTTTCATCAATTGTGGATTCAACTATTGGCTGTTGGAGTAACCATTGTTTTCTCTGGTGTAGGGACATATATTTTATTCAAAATAACCGATAAATTCGTCAAGTTACGCGTATTGGACAAACATGAAGCCATAGGACTTGATGAAACCCAACACGGCGAAACCGCCTATACGAATTTTGACTAGTCTTTCGATTTGTATTTTGATTAATGGAAAACAAAAAACTAGGATATTGCGTAACATAAGAAAATTGAATCAAGGTCAAGGTCACAATAATTTATTATCTATCTTTGTGACCAATGACATTGTTTTATTCAAAATTCTTCAAGATTGCAATATATAGATAGCACATTCAATATATCACAATAAAGAATGCATTTGCTATAATTCATTACAATTATACCTATATTTATTTCAAATTAAAACTAAACACTAAAAAAACTCAGAAATAGTTTAATTCATAGCTAAAGAACTATCATTTTTATTATTTTTGCAATGATTTAATATCATTCCGTTAGATATACATTAAGATTTTAAAGATATCGATAAAATACAACCCTCAAAAAATATAATTATGTCATCATTGAGATTTAATGCAGTAGAAGAAGCTTTTAAGAAAAAAGCACTCGAAGTTTCTGCACCTTCAAAATTAACTTCCGACTACTACGGAAAGTACGTATTCAACAAAGCCACAATGGCTAAGTACCTTTCTAAAGACACAATGAAAGCTCTGAAAAACGTTACCGATAAAGGAGCGACTTTAGATCTTTCAATTGCAGACGATGTTGCTGCCGGAATGAGAATGTGGGCGATGGAATTAGGTGCAACTCATTACACACACTGGTTCCAACCATTGACTGATGGAACTGCTGAGAAACATGACTCATTTATTGATTACGAAGGAGCTCCGGGTGAAGCTATTATTGAAGATTTTTCCGGAAAACTTCTTGCACAACAAGAACCAGACGCTTCTTCTTTCCCAAGTGGAGGTATTCGTAGTACATTTGAAGCTCGTGGATACACTGCATGGGATCCTTCTTCTCCGGCTTTCGTTGTTGATGACACATTGGTTATCCCTACAATTTTCATTTCATACACCGGTGAAGCTCTTGACTTAAAAGCTCCATTATTGAAAGCATTAAATGCTGTGGATAAAGCCGCAACTGCCGTATGTCAAATGTTTGACCCAAATGTAAAAAAAGTAGTTGCTTATTTAGGTTGGGAACAGGAATACTTCTTAGTTGACGAAGGTTTATATGCAACTCGTCCTGACTTATTACTGACTGGTCGCACATTAATGGGGCATGAATCGGCTAAAAACCAACAGTTGGAAGATCATTATTTTGGATCTGTTCCAAGCCGTGTAGCTGCTTACATGAAAGATATTGAATTTGAAGCTTACAAATATGGTATTCCTGCCAAAACCCGTCACAACGAGGTTGCTCCTAATCAATTTGAATTAGCTCCAATTTACGGCGAATGTAATCTGGCTGTTGATCAAAACTTACTGATGATGTCAATCATGAAGCGTGTTGCACGCCGTCATGGATTCCGTTTATTATTACACGAAAAACCATTTGCAGGTATTAATGGTTCAGGAAAACATAACAACTGGTCGTTAGGAACTGACACTGGTGTAGGTTTGTTCACTCCGGGAAAAACACCTGAAGAAAACCTATTGTTTGTAACTATCTTAACATCCACTTTGATGGCTGTTCACAAACATAATGCATTATTGAAAGCGTCAATTATGACAGCTCAAAATGCACATCGTTTGGGTGCCAACGAAGCGCCTCCCGCAATTGTTTCAGCATTTCTTGGAAGTCAATTAACTGCTATTCTTGAAAAATTAGAAAACAGTACCAGCGAAGAAGCTATTATTGTTGGGGCTAAGAAAAAACTCAGCTTAGGTATCGCACATATTCCAGAAGTATTCCTTGATAATACTGATCGTAACCGTACTTCGCCATTTGCATTTACCGGGAACCGCTTTGAGTTCCGTGCAGTTGGTTCATCAGCAAACTGTTCTTCAGCAATGACTAGTTTGAATGCAGCCGTTGCAGCGCAATTAGTTGAATTTAAAGCCGAAGTTGATGCTAAAATAGCAGCAGGTTCTACTAAAGAAAAAGCAATTTTTGATGTAATAAAATCTTACATTAAAGCCTCAAAAGCAATTCGTTTTGATGGAAACGGTTACAGTGAAGAATGGAAAGCAGAAGCTGCAAAACGTGGTCTGGATTGTGAAACAAGTGTTCCAAAAATCATTGAAGCTTATACTTCTAAATCAAGTATCGAATTATTTAAATCGACAGGTGTGCTTACAGAAGTTGAACTTCACGCCCGTAATGAAGTGAAATGGGAAACATACGTTAAGAAGATTCAAATTGAAGCTCGTGTATTAGGTGATTTGGCAATTAACCATATCATTCCGGTAGCTACCCGTTATCAATCACTTTTATTAGATAATGTATACAAAACCAAAGCTGTTTTCTCTGTTGAAAAAGCAGATAAAATATGTGCAATGGATCTATCTTTGATTGAAGAAATTGCAGAGCATACATCTATCATCAAGAAAAATGTTGAAGACATGGTTGTTGCTCGTAAAGTAGCTAACGTCATTGAACATGAAAAAGATAAAGCAAATGCTTATCACGATAATGTATTACCATATTTCGACGTTATTCGTTACCATATCGATAAATTAGAACTCATTGTCGACGACGAAATGTGGACTTTACCTAAGTACCGAGAGTTATTATTTATTAGATAAATAAGAGGTTAACCTCCATTTTTCAAAATTAGAATAGTGGGAGAGCCTTTTAGGTTTTCCCACTATTTGTAACTAAACAATAAAACAAAACAACACGAATATTTAGCTGAAATAAGCTGTTTTTACAAGCGTATAATAAAGAAGAAGCTATGACAACCCCCAATACAAACCCGTTCTTATCTGATGAATATGAGCAGCAATCGCTATATTCACCCCAAAATGAGCACGATGCCTGCGGCGTCGGCTTAGTATTAAATCTTCATGGCGAAAAGTCGCATGATATAGTAACAAACGGACTACAGGTTCTCGAAAACATGGTTCACCGTGGAGCCGAGAGCGCTGATAACAAAACCGGTGATGGTGCCGGAATCTTAGTCCAAATTCCTCACGAATTCATTCTACTTCAAGGCATTCAAGTTCCGGCTAAAGGAAAATACGGAACCGGTCTTGTTTTCTTACCTAAAGATGCTGCCAAATCTCAACTGTGCATCAACGTTATTAAAGAATTTATTGAAAAAGAAGGGCTGGATCTTATTGCTGTGCGCGACGTTCCTGTAAACAGCCATATTCTTGGAGAAATTTCCACAACTACAGAACCGCAAATAAAACAAATTTTTGTAACAGGCCATTGTAATCAAGAAGATCTGGAACGAAAACTTTATGTGGTGCGCAAAAAAATTGAAAAATCAATTTTAAAATCAGATATAGCCAAAGATCGTAGTTTTTATATTGTAAGTCTTTCTACCAAACAGATGATTTACAAAGGGATGCTCACATCGCTTCAACTACGTGAATATTATCCGGATTTATCAAATCCTAACTTTACCAGTGCTATTGCATTGGTTCACTCACGCTTTAGTACCAACACATTTCCGACATGGGATTTGGCACAGCCATTCCGCATGATTGGACACAACGGAGAAATTAATACCATCCGAGGAAACCGTCAATGGATGGAATCGCGTGAAAGTGTTCTAAAATCAGACTTACTAGGTAATCTAAATGAATTATATCCGCTGGTTCAACCAGGGATGAGTGATAGTGCTTCGTTGGATAACACGCTTGAGTTCCTTGTCATGTCAGGTAAAAGTTTACCTCATGCTATGGCCATGTTAGTACCCGAAAGTTATAATGCAAAAAATCCTATTTCCGATAATTTACGTGCGTTCTACGAGTATCATAGTACATTTATGGAACCATGGGATGGTCCAGCAGCAATTTTATTCAGCGATGGTCGCTATGCTGGTGGTATGTTGGATCGTAATGGATTGCGCCCTGCACGCTATTTAGTTACGCATGATGATATTATGGTTATTGCCTCCGAAACGGGAACCATTGAATTTGATCCGGCCAATATTAAAGCTAAAGGACGTTTGAAACCAGGTAAAATGATCATGGTTGATACTGAACTTGGTCAGATATTTTACGATAACGAATTAAAAGAAGGATTGGCTAAAGCTTTCCCATATCGCGATTGGTTAAATAAGAATTGTATTAATCTTGATAATATATCTTCGGGGCGTACAGCAAAATATGACTTAAAAGACTACAATACACTTTTACATGCTTTTGGTTATTCGAAAGAAGATGTTGAAAAATTAATTATTCCAATGGCAAACGATGGCTACGAACCAACGTCGTCTATGGGTAATGATGTGGCTTTATCTGTTTTTTCAGATAAACCTCAACGACTGTTCAATTACTTCCGCCAACAATTTGCTCAGGTAACCAATCCTCCAATTGACCCGATTCGTGAAGAATTAGTAATGTCGTTAACCGGTTTCGTTGGATCTGTAAATCAGAATCTGTTGGAACCAGCACACGAAATTTGTAAGATGGTGAAGCTAAAAAGCCCGGTACTTACAAATACGCAATTCGAGATTTTAATGAATTTGCAGTACAAAGGCTTCTCCACTATTTCACTTCCAATGCTATTCAACCCGGCAGAAGGATCAAACGGTCTTGAAAAAGCCATTCAGGAACTTTGCCTGGCGGTAGAAAAAGCAGTTGACGATGGAAAAAATTATATCGTATTAAGCGACCGCGGTGTTGATGCAAACCATGCTCCTATCCCATCGCTACTTGCAGTTTCGGCAGTACATCTATACTTAGTGCAGAAACGCAAGAGAATGCAAATTGACATTGTAGTTGAAACAGCAGAACCCCGTGAAGTAATGCACTTTGCATTGTTATTCGGTTTTGGTGCCAATGCAATCAATCCATACATGGTATTTTCGATCATCAACGAAAAGATAAAATCGGGTGATTTGCAAATGGATATTGATACTGCTAAAAAACATTATATCAAAGCTGTAAACAAAGGGCTATTGAAAGTACTTTCGAAAATGGGTAATTCTACTCTGCGCAGTTACCGTGGAGCGCATATTTTTGAAGCTATCGGTATTTCGTCTTCATTGCTTAGCAAATACTTCAAGGGTATCACCTCTTCTATAGAGGGTATTGACATTGATGATATTGCCAATGAAGTTTTGAAACCATTTACTCAAGCCTTCTTTCCAAAAGAAGGAGAAGATGTTACTGAACTAAAAAATCTGGGACAATATGCTTATCGTCGCGATGGAGAAGATCATGCATGGAATCCGGAAACGATTGCACGCTTGCAAATTGCAACAAGAACAAACAGCTACGAAAAATTTAAAGAGTATGTTAGTGCCGTTGACGGTAAAGCAGCTCCTATTTTCATTCGTGATTTAATTGACTACAAACACAATCCAATTGATATAAATAAAGTTGAACCTGTAGAAAAAATCATGAAACGCTTTGTTACCGGAGCTATGTCATACGGTTCTATCAGCCGCGAAGCTCATGAAGCGATGGCTATGGCCATGAATTCAATTGGAGGACGCAGTAATACCGGTGAAGGAGGCGAAGACCCTGAACGTTACAAAAAACGAGAAGATGGATTAAGTACCCGAAGCGCCATCAAACAAGTTGCTTCAGGACGTTTTGGCGTTACTGCTGAATACCTGATCAATGCAGATGAAATTCAGATTAAAATTGCTCAAGGAGCAAAACCTGGTGAAGGAGGACAGCTTCCCGGGCATAAAGTAGATAAAATCATTGCTAAAACCCGTCACTCTATTCCGGGTATCTCGCTGATTTCACCTCCACCGCATCACGATATTTATTCTATCGAAGATTTGGCTCAACTAATCTTTGATTTGAAAAATATCAATCCGGCAGCAGTAATCAGTGTAAAACTGGTTTCGGAAACGGGTGTTGGAACAATTGCAGCAGGTGTGGCTAAAGCTAAAGCTGATTTAATATTAATCAGTGGTACCGAGGGAGGAACAGGCGCAAGTCCTTCAAGTTCTATTAAACATGCAGGGTTACCTGTTGAGATTTGTTTAGCTGAAACACAACAGACACTGGTATTGAATAATTTGCGTGGTCAAATCAGATTACAAACCGATGGGCAATTAAAAACAGGACGCGATATTGTGATTGCTGCCATGTTAGGAGCTGAAGAATATGGTTTTGCAACAAGTGCTTTACTGATTTTGGGTTGCGTTATGATGCGTAAATGTCACTTAAATACTTGTCCGGTTGGTGTAGCCACACAAGATGAAGTATTACGCAAGCATTTTACAGGTAAACATGAATATCTTGTAAACTTCTTCCACTTTATTGCTCAGGACGTACGCGAACATTTAGCACAATTAGGCTATCGCAGCATGGATGAAATTATTGGACATGCCGAGTTGCTTGAACGTAAAAATGTTGAAGGAAGTTCTAAATTGAAAAAGATTGATTTAGCAAAAATTCTTTATGCTCCTGCACTACACACCGATTCGGCTTTACGCCATGTCAAAGATCAGGATCATAAGCTAGAGAAAGTCCTTGATCATGAATTAATAAAAAAATCACTTCCGGCATTAGATTTATGTATGCCAGTTGAGATTAAACATAGAATTAAAAATACCGACCGTGCTGTCGGGGCAATGCTTTCGGGTCAGATTGCCAAACGTTATGGACAAAACGGACTGCCAACCGATACAATAGTTGCTCATTTCACGGGTTCTGCAGGTCAAAGCTTTGGTGCATTCTTAAGTAAAGGTGTATATTTCCGTTTATCTGGAGAATCAAATGATTATCTGGGAAAAGGTCTTTCAGGAGGTAAAATCGTAGTAGTTGCTCCTAAGGAAAGTACTTTTAGCCCCGAAGAAAATATCATTGCCGGTAACACCATTTTATATGGTGCCACCTCGGGTGAAGTTTACATAAACGGTGTTGTTGGTGAACGCTTCTGTGTTCGTAACTCTGGTGCAGTGGCAGTAGTTGAAGGCGCCGGAGATCACTGTTGCGAATATATGACCGGAGGTCGCACAGTAGTACTTGGAACAACCGGACGTAACTTTGCAGCCGGTATGAGTGGTGGTGTTGCTTACGTACTCGACGAAAAAGGAGATTTTGATTTCTTCTGTAATATGGAAATGGTTGAACTTTCACTCATCGAAGACAGTATTGATAGTAAAGAATTGCAGGGATTAATTCAAAATCACTATAAATATACTAACAGTAAACTTGCTAAACGCATTTTGGATAATTGGAGAGATTACGTAGATAAATTTATCAAAGTAGTTCCAATTGAATACAAAAAAGTATTGCAAGAAGAAAAAATCGAAGCTATCAACAAGAAAATTGCTCAGGTAGAAAGAGATTATTAAGAAAGCCCCCTAACCCCCGAAGGGGGAATTAGGAGTGAAAAACAATAAAATTACTACTAACAAATAAAGAGCTAACCAAAAAGTCTCCCCTTCGGGGGAGATTTAGAGGGGCTGAATAAACATCATGGGAAATCCTAAAGCATTTATAACAATACCCCGCAAGGAAGCAGGCTACAGACCTGTGAACGAACGAATTTACGACTTTGGGGAAGTTGAACAGACATTAAATCATGAAGACAGGAAGCTACAAGCTTCACGTTGTATGGATTGCGGTATTCCTTTTTGTCATTGGGCATGTCCGCTTGGAAACAAAATGCCGGAATGGCAAGATCTGATTTACAAAGGCAAATGGAAAGAGGGAATTGAATCTCTTCATGAAACTAATAATTTTCCTGACTTTACAGGTCGCATATGTCCTGCACCATGTGAAAAATCATGCGTACTAGCATTGCACGAAGCTCCTGTAACTATACGAGAAAACGAAGCAGCTGTTACTGAAGTAGGATTCATTGAAGGGATGATTAAAGCACGTCCTCCAAAAACGCGTACAGGAAAAAAAATAGCCATAATAGGTTCTGGACCTGCAGGGATGGCTGCTGCTCAACAACTGAATCGCAAAGGTCACTCTGTTACTCTGTTTGAAAAAGATAATTCATTAGGCGGACTATTACGTTACGGCATTCCAAATTTCAAACTGAATAAGAATATTATCGACAGACGTTTAGTTCAGTTGGCAGAAGAAGGCATTGAATTTAAAACCAATACCGAAGTAGGCAAAGATATTATGGGCAATGAAATTATGAAGAATTTCGATGCCATATGTATTGCTGTTGGTGCAGGTCATCCACGCGATATTAATCCCGAAGGACGTGACCTAAAAGGCATTTATTTTGCCATGGACTTTTTAAGCCAACAGAACAAGCTTATCATGGGTGAGGAAGTTGAAAAAGAAGCTGCTATCTCGGCCAAGAATAAACATGTATTGGTAATTGGTGGTGGTGATACCGGTTCCGACTGTGTTGGAACATCTATTCGTCAGGGTGCAGTAAAAGTGACTCAAATTGAAATCATGCCTCAACCACCGGTAGGGAAAAATCCGGATACTCCCTGGCCATATTATCCTACTATTTTAAAAACATCAAGTTCACACCAGGAAGGTTGTGTGCGTAAATGGAGCTTGAATACCAATAAATTTATTGGAAAAAATGGTAAACTGACCGAGGTGTTAGTCGAAGAGGTAGAGTGGAGCAAAGATGCTAACGGACGCATGAACATGAAACCAACCGGCAAAACCGATACTATCAAAGCTGATCTGGTTTTCCTGGCACTTGGATTTATTCATCCGGTTCACGAAGGCTTGCTTACTGAACTTGGTGTAAGCTTTGACGGACGTGGAAATGTAGCTATAGATAAAGAAAACAGAAGTAATGTTGCGAAAGTGTTTGCTGCCGGCGATGCTGCTATGGGAGCCAGTTTGGTAGTTCGTGCCATAGCCTCAGGACGCAAAGCGGCCGAAGACATTCACAAATCATTAATCTAGTGACACAATTAAAGTTAGGTTCAGATAAGCAACGAGCATAAGCTGTGTAATAGTGTTGAGTTCAACACTTCAACTTTAGCTCAAACAATCAAGAATACTTCAAAAAAAACTAAAAAACATAACAACTGATTACTCGTTTAATTGTACATTTGCTCACTTAAATTAAACTCGTAACACAAAACTAAGAATTATTATGTGTGGAATTGTATGTGCATTTGATATAAAGCAATCGGCGCAGGCTTTGCGGCCGCAAGTTTTAAAAATGTCTAAAAGAATACGGCATCGTGGGCCGGACTGGTCGGGAGTATATTCAGATGATAAAGCTATTTTAGCACACGAGCGTCTGTCTATTGTGGATCCTGAATCAGGGAAACAACCACTTTTGAGTAAAGATGGTAAATTGGTTTTGGCTGTTAACGGTGAAATTTATAATCATCAGGAAATAAGAAAACAATTCGAAGGCAAATATGAATTTCTGACTAAATCTGATTGTGAAGTAATTCTGGCTCTGTATCGCGAAAAAGGTCCGAATTTTTTGGAAGATCTGAACGGAATCTTTGCTTTTGCACTGTATGATATAGAAAAAGATATCTTCATGATTGGGCGCGATCATATTGGTATTATTCCACTTTATCAGGGCTGGGATTCCGAAGGAACTTATTATGTAGCCTCAGAGTTAAAAGCTCTCGAAGGTTATTGCAATAAAATTGAAGAATTCCTACCCGGTCAATACTATTACAGTCCGGATGGCAAGCCAACTCAATGGTACAGCCGCGACTGGCAAGAATTTGATGCAGTAAAAGATAACGAAACAAGCATTGAGCAATTACACGATGCGTTAGAAGCTGCTGTAGAACGTCAGTTAATGGCTGATGTACCTTATGGAGTTTTACTTTCAGGAGGTCTGGACTCGTCAATTATTTCTGCTGTTGCAATGAAAATTACAGCTAAACAATCAGCAAGCTCAGGTGCTGCATGGGGAAATCAACTCCACTCATTTGCTGTTGGGTTAGTAGGTTCTCCCGATTTGGCTGCCGCCCGCAAAGTCGCAGATCACATCGGAACAAAACACCACGAAATTAATTTCACCGTACAAGAAGGTCTTGACGCTATCCGTGACGTTATTTACCACATAGAAACTTACGATGTAACTACTATCCGTGCGAGTACCCCTATGTATTTGTTGGCTCGTGTTATCAAATCAATAGGTGTAAAAATGGTTCTTTCGGGCGAAGGTGCCGACGAAATTTTCGGTGGTTATCTGTATTTTCACAAGGCTCCTAATGCTGAAGAATTCCACAAAGAAACTGTACGTAAAATAGACAAGCTCCATCTCTACGATTGTTTGCGGGCCAACAAATCATTGGCTTCGTGGGGTGTCGAAGGACGTGTTCCATTTCTGGACAAAGAATTTATGGATGTGGCTATGCGCTTGAATCCAAAAGATAAAATGTGTGGAAAAGGCAAAATGGAGAAATGGATTTTGCGCAAAGCATTTGAAGGTTACTTACCTGAAAGTGTAACCTGGCGTCAAAAAGAACAATTCTCTGACGGTGTAGGGTACAACTGGATTGACACCTTGCGTGCCATGACTACCGAAATGGTAACTGACGAACAAATGGCTAAAGTAAATGAAACCTACCCTATCAATCCGCCAATGAATAAGGAAGAGTATTATTACCGGACTATTTTTACCGACTTCTTCCCTTCTGAAGCAGCTTCGTTGTGTGTACCTTCAGTACCTTCGGTGGCTTGTAGCACACCTATTGCACTGGAGTGGGATGAGGCATTCAAAAATCTGAATGACCCTTCAGGACGCTCGGTAAGCAGTGTTCACGAAGATGGTTATAAATAAGTTGACTATTTGATATTAAGCAGGCTGATTTATTCATTTAGATCAGCCTGTTTTGCAAAAACAAACTAGCCAAGCTTTAGCGTTTATGCAAATCAGGAGTTGAAAAAATAGTCCGTAGGACTTAACTATCCATAGAATAAACAAATGTGCTTGCTTATTGTCCGTAGGACATTCACATTTCAGCTTGTTTATCCCCTACGGGGAATTGGTTGTAGCTGTTTTCATTTTCTATGGGTATATATTCCCTACGGGAAATAACGCATTAGAATGTGTATAGCAGCGACTCCCGATTCGGATAAATAACGATTATAAGAACAGAGATATAGAGGTGCACTGCACCTCCTGCAAATACACAACAGGGCAAATTGAAGAATCAACGTAGCTAAATCTTTGTAGAAATTTTATTCCTAGGATAAGTCCTAAGGTGCAGCGCACCAAAACCGTTGTAGAATAAAGTAGCAATAAAACCAAAGAGGTGCAGATGGAACAGTCCAATTTATCGGATGCACCGACATATAGTTTCCTAAAAAATGAATAGGCAACAAAAATGATATTCATATTTCACCCCCCCTCCACAAAAGCCCTGACAACAAAACGAATTAAAATTGTATCTTTCTCTTACAATTATACACAATTTGAGTTGTT
>JAATGT010000003.1 GCA_015654525.1 Bacteroidales bacterium | reverse complement strand
TCGGCTTCATCCCGATATGTTCTTCAAAAACCCGTGAGAAATGGCTTAGGTTGGTAAAGCCCAATCCGTAACCTACATCCGAAACCGATAGCTTTTCCTCTCTCAACAAACGGGCAGCTTCCTGCATTCTAAATCCCTGATAATAATTGAAAATGCTGTTGCCGAAAATTTGCTTAAACAACAGTTTCAGCTTGGACGGACTCATATTGGCACAAACGGCCAGTTCATTGATAACTGGCGGAGCTTCGAGCCGTTCGAGCATTTGTTCTTTTACGTTATAAATAGTTTGTATATCCTCACTATTCAACGCATAAAGATGTTTTTCATCCCGCTTTTCCAACTCCATCAACAAGCGGCAAATCAGTTCTTCTGCTTTCACCCTCCGGTAAAACAGTTCAAAAGCCGGATCAACCGATTCACTCACAATTTCATCGACTATTGTTTGTAAAGAAGGATAAATCATTTGTTCGAATAGCAAGGGCTGCGTATTTTGTAACAAGCTTTGCAAAACCGGTGATTTTTCGGACAAGTCAAACAATCCGTTCAAATAATTTGCATCCACTTCAATATTAATAGATGCTGTATTTGTATCAATCGGAATAAGCACCTCGGTATTCATATTGCTGGTTGCAATCAAAACCGAAGGTATTGCCTTCGATTGCTTTCCCGTCGATACAAAGTCTGTTTTTTTAGGAAAAATGTTCTGAAACTTAAAAAGTATCATTCTTCCGGAAGTATTGATGTCCGGATTTTCAACAATGAAGTCTTCATTCAGTGCGTAATTCAGGATGAGCATTCGGATATGCTCATTAAAAACAAATCCGGCACAATACCCCGTACCAAATTCTTCAGGGATTTCTAATCTTCTGTTTTTTAATTCCGTCCCTAATAACAGAGCAAGTTTTTTCAGAACATTCGGTTCTGTTTGCTGTTTGTCTTTATCCATAATATGTCCTTTACGACTATTTTCAGGACAAATATAGTTATTTTATCTTTGAAATACCCGGTAATTTTGCATCATCAAATAAAGTAAAAGTAAATAGAATCAAATAAACAATTAGAAAATGGAAACAATAAAACCTATAGGTGTCAAAGAGATAGATTTTGACCAAACAATTAAAGCAATAAATCAGGAGGATAATTTATGAAACTAATAGCTTTGTGTGGTAGCGCCAGAAAACAAGGCAATACGGCAACAATGTTACAGCAAGTCATTGAAGGTGCAAAATCGGTAGGTGCTGAAACCGAATATGTAAATCTTTTCGATTTACATTACACAGATTGCATTAGTTGTTATGCATGTAAATTAAAAGGCAAAAAATCTTTTGCACATTGCACACTTAATGATGAGCTAAAACCTTTACTGGAGCGTATTGAAAAATCAGATGCCATTGTGCTTGGTTCGCCTGTTTATTATGGAAATCTATCAGGGCAAATGCGTTCATTTACGGATAGATTGCTTTTCCAATATCTTGATTACGGCCACGTGGGCAAAGGCCCCAAACCTAAAAGTTTCAAAACAGCGTTGATAGCAACGATGAATATGGATAGTAATGATTGTATAAAAAGAGGAATTAAGGACTCTTTAGTCTGGTTTTCAGAAGTTATAGGTCATACATTGGGCAGTTGCGAACTGCTAACGTTGACCGATACAGTTCTGTTTGACGATTATTCAAAGTACGTTTATCAGATGCCGGATATAGAAGAAAAATCAAGTCGTATAGAAAAAATAAAAGTTGAGAATTTGCAAAAAGCATTCGATTTAGGAGCCAGACTCATTAAATCGGTTATTCCTCCCCAAGCGGACCAAAAGTAAATTCAGAACTTATGTATATTAAACAATTCGAGCAGTTCACATGCCGTTACCTTATCTTAGACCCCGATCTGTACTTACACAAATCAATAAAACAAAACCGATAAATATCAAAAAAATGAATTTCAACCAATTATTTAAACAAGTATCTCCGGAAGAGGTATCCGACAATGTATTTACCCTGGTCGGAAAAGATTTTTTCATTATCACTGCGGGCAAGAAAGCCCATTATAATTCCATGATAGGCAGTGGAGGCGGTATGGGGATGCTTTTCAAGAAACACACCACCTGGTGTGTTCTTCGGACAGACCGTTATACGCTTGAATTGATTAGAGAAGAGCAAACTTATACGATGTCTTATTTTCCCAAAGAACAGAAAGAACAAATGCTCTTTTTGGGTAGTAAATCGGGAAGAGATAGTGAGAAAATGAAAGAAGTTGAACTGACAAGCGTTCAAACACCTTCGGGAGATATGTCTTTCAAAGAAGCCCGACTAATCATTGAATGTAAATTAACTCAAATTACAACCCCTGATCCCACTGATTTTTGCACACAAGAAGCTAAAGACTATATAAACGAAGCTTACAAAGATGCAAGCGATTATCGCAACTATGTATTTGGTGAAATCACGCATGCTTGGATAAGGGAATAGAAAATATCTTACACAGCTTAAGCCTTTTTATTGTTACAAACAAATCACCAAAGGTCCCCTCGTTTGCAAACGAGGGGAAGGAGAGTTCTTTTACACTCTCTTAAAGAAATCTGCTCGAAACCGATTTTTATTAGGTTTTGGCACAAAAAACTCTTATTTTTGTATCTCACAAAATCTTTAAAAAATACGATTATGATTCGATTAAATGTATTTATCTCGGTAGAAGATGTAAATCGCGCCAAAGCACTGGATGCTGCCAAAGAACTGACTGCTGCTTCGTTGAAAGAGGATGGCTGTATTGCATACGATGTATTCGAAAGTGCTACCCGTCCCAATGTGTTGCTGATTTGCGAAACATGGAAAGACAGCGAAACCTTGTCCTGTCACGAAAAGGGAACTGCTTTCATTAAAAACATAGCTATTCTGAAAGAGTTTACAACTATCAAAGTCGAAAAGTTCGAATTTTGAGGTAGACAGTGTCGGCAGATTTAATGTCAATCCAATTTACAATGGGAGACAACAAGAGAAGCCGGTATCAAAAGCACGCAAATAACAAACAACACAAATTTTTGCAAATAAGGCTTTGAAAGTCTAATATAATTATTTGATTTTTAATTTAATAAGATTGTATCGATTCGTGTTGTTTGTTATTTGCATTCAAAAACAGCTTTCTTGTGATTCTTCTTCTATTCTGTTAAACTCGCAGGGATTTCTCTTTTTAGCTCTTCAATCATTCTTTGACAAAAAGCTGGAAGGTCTTTGGGACATCTACTTGTAATGAGTTTATTATCCACAACAACTTCTTCATCTTTCCAGTCGGCTCCCGCATTGATCAAATCCGTTTTAATTGATTTGTAAGACGTCAACTGTTTTTCTTTTAATAATCCGGTTTCAATTAATATCGAACCGGCATGGCAAATAGCAGCAATAGGTTTCTTTTGTTCAAAGAAATCGGATACAAACTGTATGGCCAATTCGCTCGTTCGTAATGTGTCGGTATTCATTACACCTCCCGGTAGTACCAGCATATCATAATTCAGAGATAAAGCCTGATTTATAGTCACATCAACTTTAAATTTGTTGCCCCATTTGGTGTTTTTCCAACCCTTTATTTTCCCTTTATTCAGGGATATTACATCAACTATAAATCCTTCTTTTTTAAGAGCTTTTATAGGCTTCTTAAATTCTGATTGTTCAAAACCATCAGTAGCCATTACAGCTACTCTTTTTACACTCAATTGCTTTTCCATTTTGTTTATATATTAGTGATTATTATTTTGTGAGAGAATTCTCCAGAGCGATTGACGTTCATACAGTATCTGATGCAAACTGATTCGGCGACAGATTTGATTCGAAATCTATTATAATTCACACATTCTTTTGTGTTTCCGAGATGTTTGGATAAGCCACGGATAATTCTGTAATATGGTAGGTTGTAGAATTATATTTAGTTGTGTTTTTTATATTTACAATTAAAAATTTTGTCGGTACTTTTTCGATTTTAAAGAACTGATTTGTAAAAATCAATACAATGGAAAACAAAAGCGCAATAGTAATTAGCTTCATTGCTCTTATATAATTTTTATTCCCTTTTTCAGTAATTATTTTGTTCTTATTGTACGACTGTAGGTTGGCTTCAATTTCACTTAACAGTATTTCTTTATAAGTGTTCGTTAATAACTCCTGATACTTTTCTACATTGTAAGCCTGATCGAGTGGTTTCGTCTTAAAAAGATTTAGCAATAGAAGTATGGCCCAAATAAAAAGGGCTATAGGAATAACCGAAACAAATCGAATAAAATGAAAAGCACCAAGACTGCTCAGGAAAAATGGAATGAACAGAGCGGTAATACCAATAATTGTTCCGGCATACGAATGTTGCTGCCGATAGGAATCTACTTGCTTATCAAGAATTTCTTTTGAATTAGTTGCAATAAATTCCAACTGTTTTAAGTCTTCCATTCTGTATGAACTGTTTAATTAACCCTTTTCTTTTGGAACTTTGTCGCCTTCTTGCCGGGCTTCACTGATGCCAATAGCTATAGCTTGCTTGCGGCTTTTTACTATTCCACCCTGACCCTCTTTGCCCGATTTTAGTTTTCCAAGCTTAAATTCATGCATTACTATTCCTATTTTGTTCAGGGCTTTCTTTGAATATTTAGCCATAATTAATTGCTTTAAAATTACATTGTCTCGTTCGTCACAAGCGAAAGGAAAGAAAGTTCATTATTAAAACTACAAAAGCAACGAAAGAGAAGTTTTTAGAGTTGAAGTTCAAATTTATTAGAAGACTTCGGTACTTAACTTCACCCTTTCGTTGTTTTTTGCAGAATATAATAATAAGATAAATGTAGGTTAATCTATTTTCTTAGTAGGGATGATGAACATTGGAATACTGGTTTTCCGCAATACTTCTTTAGTTATGCTGCCCAGAAGAATATTTTCCAGCCATTTCTGACTATGTGAACCCATTACAATGCAATCTGCTTTTATTTCATGTGCAGCTTCTAATATCATTTGGGCAGCATCGCCTTCTTTCTGCATAATTTGAATTGAGGCATCGCCTAAATGTTTTCTTGCTTTTTCAAAAAAATTATGCGACGCCTTATTTGCAGTGTCATATTCATCCATTAGATCGACTGAGTCAATTTGCCATCCACCCATATCAGGATAAACAGTAGAGTACATGCCCAAATCGAGCCCTACATGTAATAACAAGATCTCAGCGTCCATTGCTTTAGCCATTGCATAGCCATCTTCCGCCACCTTTTTTGCCGTTGGATTGTAATCCAATGCAATCAGAACCTTTTTCAGAGTCTTCGCTTTCATTGGTTTACTTTTATACTACAAAGCTCTATAAATTAAAGAACAAATGAATTACACAATTTTTGAATAAAGTTATATGATTCACACATTTTCAGTAAATAAAACGAAAGCAAGTGGAATTAAATCAATTCCACTTGCTTTCCATTATTCTGTTATTACTTCTATTATTGTGTGTATGCTCTTTTTGTATCAATTAAACGATTGTCTGAATTTCAGCGGGGAAAGATTTGTTTTTGCCTTAAATAACTTGCTGAACGATTGTGAGTGCTCAAAGCCCAGTTCATAAGCAATTTCGCTAACCGATAAATCAGTAGTGGACAGTCTTTCTTTTGCCTTTTCAATTAATTTATCGTGGATATGTTGTTGTGTACTTTGCCCTGTCAGCGCTTTGAGTAAATCGCTTAAATAATTGGGTGACACGTTTAACTTGTCTGCAATACCTTGAACGGACGGCAATCCTTTATTGACCAGATCATCGCTGTTGAAATAGTTCGTAAGAAGTTCTTCCAGTCGATTTAAAATTTTATGATTGGTTATTTTCCGGGTGATAAACTGGCGATGATAAAATCGGTCGGCATGAACAAGCAGTAATTCCAATTGGGCAATAATAATATTCTGGCTGAATTGATCAATATTGGATTGATATTCTTGCTCGATATTTTGCATAATGCCCATAATGGCTGTCTCTTCTTTATCTGAAAGAAACAGGGCTTCATGAACCGAATAATCAAAATATTCATATTGCTTGATGGTTTTTGCTAAAGCTGTATTCCATAAGAAATCTGGATGAACGAGCAAAACCCATCCCGATCTTTTAGGTGTAGAGTTTGGCTCCACTTCAATTTTAAAAACCTGACCAGGAGCCATGAAAAACATTACACCTTCATCAAAATCATATTCCTGTTGACCGTATTTGTACTTAGTAAGCAGACATCTTTTAATAGAGATGGAATAAAAGTCTTGGATAAAACTAGCCGGCTCATTACCACCCGAATGGACAACAGTTTCAAGATTCACCACGCTGATCAACGGATGTTCGGGCTTTGGCAATCCCCTTAACCGATGAAATTCAGCTATTGTTTTAATTCTGGTTGGTGTGCTATTTGTCATATTATAAAGTTTTTATTTATAGAGACTGTCCACCTGAAACTTCTATGCGTTGTCCGTTTATCCAACGTGCATCTTCGGTACATAAAAATGCAACCACACCACCAACATCATCAGGCAAACCAACACGACCTAAAGCCGTTAAACTTGCAATATGCGCATTGATTTCTTTATTGTCGCGGGTACGACCACCGCCAAAGTCAGTTTCAATAGCACCCGGTGCAATCACATTAACCCGAATTTTCCTTGCGCCCAATTCTTTTGCTAAGTAAGTTGTGAGGGTTTCTACTGCCGCTTTCATAGAACCATACACCGAAGAACCGGGTATGATGATTCGTGTGAGTCCTGATGAAATATTGACAATTCCACCACCATCATTCATAAACGGCAATGCTTTTTGTGTAAGGAAAAACACACCTTTATAGTGAATGTTGAATATGGCATCCAGTTGTTCTTCGGTAGTGTCTGTTGTCAATGCATATAAACCTGTTCCGGCATTGTTGATGAGAAAATCAAAGTTCGGACTTCCTGTTTGTGCCTGCAACAGGTCTGTTACTTGTTTTATGAAATTATCAAACAGGTTGATGTTACTGGTGTCCAATTGAAAGGCAAATGCCTTTTGTCCGAGTGATTGAATTTCTGCAACGACCTTATCCGCTGCTTCTTTGTTGCTGTTGTATGTCAATACCACGTCAATTCCTTTTTTAGCAAGAGCCAACGCCATGTTTTTACCCAATCCGCGGCTACCGCCGGTAACTACTGCAATTTTATTTTTTGTACTCATTTTGAATTTTAATTATGTTTGTTTTAGAATGATTGTGTTTGTGATAATACCTGAGAGCTAATTCTTACCAGGGTATTTCCTCTTCTCTGAAAAATCCACCTGTTGGTCCGTCAATGCCTAAGGTGGCATATTTCACAATGAATTTTGCTCCCTGCTCTACTGTTTGCGTTCCTCTATGTTGGTTTAGGTCAGTTGCTGTATAGCCGGGTGAAACACTGTTGATCTTAAAGTTTGCATCCCTTAATTCGTTTGCCAACATCACGGTAAAAGCATTCAATGCAGTTTTGGAAGAACTGTAAGTATCGTAAATCGCATAATTTGGATTTAATGTGCTGCTATGAACCGTCAGAGAACCCAATTCACTTGAGACGTTTACAATGACAGGCCCTTTCGATTTCTGTAAAAGGGGAATAAATTGTTGCGTTGTTTGTACTGCACCGAAAAAATTAGTTTCGAACACATTTCGTAAATTCTCCATCTTGCCTGTAGAAAAGCCTTGATCTGATCCTCCGCCAATAGCTGCATTATTCACTAAAACATCCAATACCTCAATTTTGGTTTCCAGTTCTTGTTTTGCTTGTTTTATGGAATTGATATCTGTTACATCTATTTCAATCAATTCAACATTTGAAATTCCGGTATCCTTCAACTTACTTATAGCCTCTAATCCTCTCGTCTTGTCTCTGCTTCCCACATAAACAAAATACCCCAGTTGCGCCAGTTGTTTTGCTGTTTCAAAGCCAATCCCTTTGTTGGCTCCTGTAATTAATGCTATTTTCATTATTGTAATTTTTATTTGTTATAAATTTCTGCAAATTCTTTCGCAAATTCTCACCATGCTGTTTCTCCTTCTTCGCTATAAAACTTTCCAGTCGGGCCGTTATTTTCTAAGGTTGCATATTTCACAATCAAACTTGCGCTTTGTGCAACCGGCTTTGTTCCTCTATGCTGATTAAAGTCAGTTTCTGTATAACCCGGATTAATACTATTTACTTTGAAATTTGTGTCCTTGAACTCATACGCTAACATGACGGTAAAAGCATTCAAGGCAGCTTTGGAAGAACAATATGCTGTTAGTTTGAAATCATAAAACTCCCAATCCGGATTACTATGAGATGTCAAAGACCCCAAATCACTTGAGATGTTGACTATTCTTGGCTCATCTGATTTTTTTAAAAGACTCATAAATTGTTGTGTCGTTTGAATCACCCCAAAAAAATTAGTTTCAAAAAACTTCCGTACATTTTCAAGTTCAATGCCCGAAGCATTTTGAGGTCTCTCTCCGCTAATACCTGCATTATTTATTAAAACATCCAATACCTCAATTTTGGTTTCCAGTTCTTGTTTTGCTTGTTTTATGGAATTAATATCTGTTACATCTATTTCAATCAATTCCACAGTTGAAATTCCTGCATCCTTCAGCTTATTTATGGCATCCAATCCTTTTGCCTTGTCTCTGCTTCCCAAATAAACAAAGTAACCCAGTTGCGCCAGTTGTTTTACGGTCTCAAAGCCAATTCCTTTGTTGGCTCCTGTTATCAATACTGTTTTCATGGTTTTGTTTTTATTGATTATAAACTGCTGCAAAT
The DNA here is from genome assembly GCA_015654525.1 of Bacteroidales bacterium. Taxonomy (GTDB): domain Bacteria; phylum Bacteroidota; class Bacteroidia; order Bacteroidales; family Paludibacteraceae; genus Paludibacter. The sequence continues at coordinate 7,353 of JAATGT010000003.1, read as the reverse complement.
TCTTTTGCATACTCTGCCAGCTTAACTTTACCCAAGGTTGGTCTGTTACGGAAATAATCTTCAAACAAATCTCCGTTATTCATACCTGCATTCATTTCAACCATTCCTGCGGCAACTTGCGGGTTCATTCCTGAGGCTATCATACCTTTGAGCAATTGTTCATCAGGAATAACTACCCATTTCAAATCAGGTTTTCCGATAGCTGTTCCTAACAGATTTGCCAGTTCGTTACAACTTATTTCATCACTTGCCACATACCGTATTTTCCTACCCTCAAATGGCATTACGAGTTCTTCGGCAACTGCAGCAGCAATATCAATGGGCGAAACCCATGGTTTTTTGCTGTCTCCTCCATAGTTTGTGGCAATAACACCCTGAGTTTTTATTGTGTTTATAAAGCCCAGTAAATTGTAGTAAAAACCTACAGGGCGCATAAAGGTAATGGCCACGTCCAATGGTAATGTTTTTAGAATGTTTTCCACATTATAATGAAAAGCCAGAAGTCCATTGCCTTTATCGGTATGAGCGCCTATGCTGCTGAGATGCACCACACGCTTTACACCAGACTGTTCAATGGCTTGTTTGTAATTATGACCAATTTTGGTAATGGCAGCTATGGCATCAATCTTTTGGTCGAAGAAAGCATCAACACCAAGCGTTTCCATTACATATACTGCCTCTGCGTCTTTGAAAGTAACTGTTAGAAAATCGGCATCTTGCATTGTTCCGATAGCAGCCTTAGCACCTAATGCTTCAATGTCTTTTTGTCTTTCTGGATTACTACTGATAACCGTGACCTGATGGCCTTTTTGCACTAACTCTTTTGTTAGAGGCTTGCTGATATTCCCTAAAGAACCTGTTACTATAATTTTCATTTACCTATTTTTTTGATGCTTATTTTGATATTGCAAAGTTATACTGTAATAAAACAATAAACATATCCAAATCTACTATTGTTGTAGTCAAAATAAAGGTTGCGCTGTTAAGAGAGAAATTCTTATACTAAATTCAATCATTAATTACGCTGCTATAAATTCAGAATATCGTAAAAAATCCTGTTTCAGACAGTTTAAGTATTGTTTCGGTCGTTATGCAGTGAATTTAAATCCGGAGTTTTACTTTATTGCAATATTTCAACATTACAATTTCATTAAATAGATTGATTAGATGCTCATAAATAGATCGATTCCGAATATCATATCACTGGTCCGAATAATACTTTCATTCGTATTATTGCTGACATTGAATGCGGAGTGGTCATTCTTCTTCTTAGTCATTATCATTGGATTGTCAGATATTGCCGATGGATATATTGCACGCAAATACAAGTTGGTTTCGAATTTGGGTGCAAGACTTGATTCACTAGCTGATTTGATATTTTTTGTAACCATTTTGTGGATCATCCATTTAAAATATGAGTGGATATTGACAGATAATTATATTTGCTTCTGGATTATTATTTTCTTAAAAATTTCGATTGCTGTAATCTCAAAAATCAAACATGGAAAATTCGTTTTTATCCATACGATAGCAAATAAGATTACAGGACTGTTAGTTTTCTCTTCAATACTGATTTTGCCTTTTACTGTTGCAGGGAATCTATTCACAGCTGTTTTTATAGTGGCGATAATTGCTGCAACTGAAGAACTGGGAATAGTAATAATGAATAAAATGGTGGACTTAAACCAAAGGAGTATATTCAAAAAGAAGTTTATTGAATAACCGCCAAACAGTTCATCTTACTTATAAATAGCACTTTATAACTTCCTGATATGGCTTAATAACTTGCAGGGAATGTCTTATTACTTATAAGTAATGCTCTATTACTTGTTAGTAATGCTCTATTACTTGTTAGTAATACGCTATTACTTGTTAGTAATGCCCTATTACTTGTTAGTAATACCTTATTACTTGTAAATAATACGCTAAAACGGCTAAAGAAGATACGCTTTATAACCCAATTTCACCTTACCTTGAAAAATCCAGATTGAATACAATGCGAATACGATCTTTCACTGATCCGGTGATGGACTGAATGTTATGCGTAACAAGGAGTGGAACATGAATCTCGAAAAAATTCCAAAGACCAAATTTAATTCCGGCTTCGCCAAAGAATAGTGAATGATCGGTTGAGCTCACCCTGTGATCGTTCAACAACATATTGACAAAAGGTTTCAAACCAAGCTTTGAAGCAACACCGGGTAAACTGCTTGATAAGGATAATGAAATAAGGCGTTTGCTATATCCTAGTGATGAATTGATGGGCGAAACCAAACCGCCCTCCGAAACAGTCATTTGTCGGGAGAAAAAAGAGGTCGGATAAACTGCAAAACGGTCGGGATATGTGCCATCATACAAATACAACTCCCCTCCGCTCCTACCACTTGGTGCCAAATCGTAAAAAGAATTGGAAACGGTATTCTGCAACATGGTGCCGGCAAAAAGCCGTATCTGCAATCCGGCATTTTTACCGATATAGCTCCATAGATACTTCAACTCAACAGCTGCTTTCTGAAAGTTTTTCCCTGTTTCCAGCGATAGAATCAGGTTATACGGATTCACAACACTTGTTTTCTGTAAGTTGTAGCCAAACTGCGTATAGGCATTCATCTTTGCGTGTTCAAGATTCTCAATTTGATAAAGATCGGAAGCCAGTATATAGCGTCCGTATATCTTTTGGCGGATAGGATTAGTTTCTTTATTTGCCCTGAAATTAATATCGAGCCCCACCAGTAGTTTCTCATAGTTCTGGTTGCCCGGAGCACCAAAGCGGGTTCCTTCCAGCATTACTTTTGCCAAACGAATCAGGTTATTATAGGGAGTAATGTTGTACGACAATTTACCGTAGCCTTGTAGTTTTGTGCTATTAAAGGTATAAAAAGGCATAATAAGATATTCAAAGCGCTTGGGCACTACAAAGCCGTTGTGTACCGCCACGCCCAGCATAAAACCATCTTCCCGGTTCCAGTTGATTGCCGGAATATACATCAGCGGATGTTTTTCCGGATCTTCCACACTGAATAACAACTGAGGTTGTACAGGGTCAGCACGAGGAAAAAGGCCGGATGTATGAATGTTATTGTTGAGTCGATAGATCTCAGGCATTACATGTTGCGGATCAATTTTATATTCCGAACAATTACCCGCCGGAACATCAATCCATCGTTGCCCGGCAAAACCATTCACCCATTTTTCAGAACAAACCGAATCTTTGTTGATACCGGCTACAAGTACCGGAGAAATCAGTTCACCCACATTGCGGATAAGTAATTGTCCATCCTTATACCGCACCATTTTATAGTCGAGTCGCTTAGTGGTACCAATCAGATCGTCGAAAAACCAGCTTAGATCTTTCTTTGTGCCCAACTCAAACACCCTGCGAAGATCGTCCGGTTGTGGATGTTTGAACTTCCACTGCCGGTAATAATCATGCATAACCGAATCAAATAAACTATCGCCCAGATAGGCCCGCAGGTAATTAAAACTGATGGATGTTTTGTTGTAAAGCATCAGGCTGTAGTTTGTTGTATTAAAGTCGGTCGAAGTCAGGTTTATCGGTTGTTCCTGATTATTGCGGGCTGCCGTCAGCCATTCCAGTTCCATAATTCGTTTTTCAGGCGTTTTGTCTATATGAAAGAATTTCGCCTGCTTCAGGTTATAGACATAATCTTCCCAAAGCTTTTTGTCGGGATATCGTTTGGTAAGGTAGCGCACTTCATACGAGGTAGTAATACCTTCGTCCAGATATGGGAACCGCCGTTCGTTAGAACCAAGCGCTCCGTAAAACCAATTATGACAAGCCTCGTGTGCTATTACTTCATCCAACGAGTAAGCATCTTTAGTAAGTCCTATTACCGTAATGCCAGGATATTCCATTCCTAGTCCGGCATTGAGCGCACTCTGCACGGCCGTAAAACTGCTATAGGGATAATCACCTATCCATTCCGAAAAATCGAGGATAGCATGATTGATATAAGGGATAGCATTTCTCCAAAGTGTGAATTGTTCATCGGTAAACATCAACCAGGTAGTTACCTCTTTGCCCGAATGAGGAAGAATGACTTTGCTCTTTAAGACATGGAAACGCTTGTCGGCAAACCAGGCAAAGTCATGAATATTATGCTGTGTATACCGTAATGTCTTGCTGTGAACCGATGAGGGTGGAAAACCGATTCTTTGACTTTCAGACTGACTAACCCTACTGCTGTCAGTCGCCAGTTTAGAGAGAAAAACTTCTTCCTCTTTGTTTTGCAGGTTTCCGCTGGCACCCACAATGTAGTTTTCGGGCAAAGTAATGCGTACATCAAAGCTTCCGAACTCCGAATAAAACTCTCCCTGATCGAGATAAGGCATCTGATGCCAACCCGTTTTATCGTAAACAGCCGGTTTGGGATACCATTGTGAGATTTGATAGGATTCGCCTATATGTCCCAGTCGGGAAGTAACCCCTTTGGGTATTTTGACATGAAAAGGGGTGGAAACTGAAAGAGACTGACCCGGATAAAGCGGTTCAGTCAGCATTATTTGACAAATATCCGGTTGACCCGGTAAAAGATGCCACCGAACAGCCTGATTATTGACCTTAAAATTCAATGAATCTATATATCCTTTCAGTTCGGGATCATGAAACAAGCGTTGTCGACCTTTAATACTAATCAGTTGCTTAGCCAGATCGGTCTTATTATCCGAATAAGCGTTGGGCCACAGATGAAAATAGAGAAACCGCAGCGTATCGGGGGAATTGTTACGGTATTCTACTTTTTCGAAAGCCGATAGTTCATGACTTTTATCATGCAGCGTAACATCTATGCTGTAATTTACTTTTTGCTGAAAATAGTGTTGAGAAAAAGCCTTCGAAAACATTCCGGCTATCATTAAACTAACTAATAAGAGTTGCTTTAGTTTATTTGCGTCACGATGTTTCCAAAAGTTTTTCACAGCTTATTGGCTTTAAGTTAGTCAACCAATAAGCTTATTGATTAAAGTATCAATATAGTCTGGTAAACCTTATAAATGAAGTTTTTGAGAGAGATTCGGCTAACGCCAATATTCAATTCTCACTTCGTTCAAAATAACAATCAGCACTTTATGTTTATAATAATCTGTTATTCTGAGCGAAGCGAAGAATCTACTGTTTTTTACTGAACAACCATATTAAAGAATCAACAATAAGATGATAATGATTAAAAGTGTACTTCCACCAATGTAAATAACCGTACCGTCTTTGTGCATTGTTTTCTTAATGTCTTTAAGTTCAGTTTTCAGTTCTTTTTTTTCACTGGCTGTCAATTCCGATTTATCCATATCACGAATTTCTTCAACACGGGCTCTGTAAGTGCTTATCTCTTCTTCTGTCAGTTTTGTGTTGGCCGCAGGAGTAGCTTCAGTTGCAGATGTTGGACTGGTAGTTGCAAATGCCGGTAATGCACCTAACGAAAAAATAGCCAGAAGTGCATAAAAAATAGTTTTTTCCATTTTCGAATGTTTTAAATTTGATTATGTATTTGTTCTGTGTAAAAGTAGTTGGTGTAAGGACTCGGGCTGTTACACAATTCTACAAATGAATTACATAATTCATACTTTGAAAATGAATAGTTGACAATTGAATCAAGTTCAATGTAAGACGAATTGGTTTTCAATTTATAATACAACAGAGGATGACCTTTGGGAGACATCCTCTGTTGTATTTCACCGTGAAAAATACGAATATCAAGTATTTGTATTACGACTATCTTTTACAACCACATCGTGTGCACCTCCTTCAACAATGCTGGTGGATGATACCAGTGTGATCTTCGCATTTTGTTTTAAGTCGTCCAGCGAGAGGACACCGCAACTACCCATGGTCGATTTTATTTTACCGAGCGTAATATTCAGGTTATCTTTTAGCTTACCGGCATAAGGCACAAAACTATCTACACCTTCTTCAAACTTCAGTGCTTCGCTACCACCCATATCATAACGTTGCCAGTTACGGGCACGGTTGGAGCCTTCGCCCCAGTATTCTTTCATGTAATTACCATTCACCATCAGTTTACGGGTAGGACTTTCGTCAAAGCGTGCAAAATAGCGTCCCATCATGATAAAATCAGCTCCCATAGCCAATGCAAGTACCATGTGATAATCCTGAACAATACCACCATCGGAACAGATAGGAATATAAACACCAGTTTTACGGAAATACTCATCGCGGGCAGCTGCCACTTCAATCAGTGCTGTTGCCTGTCCGCGTCCTATACCTTTTTGTTCGCGGGTGATACAGATAGAACCACCACCTACACCTACTTTTACAAAGTCGGCTCCGGCTTCAGCCAGATACATAAATCCGTCACGATCTACTACATTGCCTGCACCTATTTTTACATTTTCTCCATAAGTCAGTTTGATATATTCGAGTGTTTCTTTTTGATATTCCGAAAAACCATCCGACGAATCGATACACATCACGTCTACTCCGGCTTCAAGCAATCGGGGTACGCGCTCTTTATAATCGCGGGTATTAATGCCGGCTCCGACAAGTAATTTCATATTATCGTCCGACAGTTCATTGGGGTTTGCTTTATGGTTTTCGTAATCCTTGCGAAACACAAGGTATTTCAGAAACTGGTCTTTATCAATAATAGGCAGACAGTTTAATTTATGATCCCAGATAATGTCGTTGGCTTCGGTTATGGAGATTCCGAATTCACCAGTAACCAGTTTAGAGAACGGAGTCATAAACTCTTTTACTTTCATATCCGGATCATCACGTGTCACGCGAAAATCACGACCCGTAACAATACCAAGCAATTTGCCCTCGGAAGTACCGTCGGAAGTAATACCAATGGTGCCGTGACCCGATTGTTCTTTCAGCGCAATCACGTCACGCAGAGTATGTTCGGGAGTCAGGTTGGCATTGCTCACCACAAATCCGGCTTTGTACGATTTGGCTTTGTATACCATTTCAGCTTGCGTTTCAATGTCCTGCGAACCGAAAATAAATGAAAGACCGCCATTACGAGCCAAAGCAATAGCCATCTTATGATCCGAAACGGACTGCATAATAGCGGATACAAACGGAACATTGAGATTAATAGATGATGTTTCACCCTTTTTAAATTTCACGAGTGGAGTTCTCAATGATATATTCTCTTGAGTACATTCTTTGGTTGTAAGTCCGGGAATCAATAGGTACTCACTAAAAGTTCTTGAAATGTCGTTTAAATAATGTGCCATACCGTGTATCTGTTTTTTTGAGATAAAAATTTTGCAAAGATACTGAAAAAACAAATACTGACGAAGGTTTATGAAAAAGATATAGTTCGTCAAACAATATTAACAGAGCAACATAAAAATAGGAAGCTAAATTTCATT
>JAATGT010000305.1 GCA_015654525.1 Bacteroidales bacterium | reverse complement strand
GTTTGTGAGAGTGGATTACTTGCCCAACTCAGGTAAGCACGGGCAAGTATTGCATTAGCTGAACCCTGACTTGGATTTGAACGAACCTGATCATAACTGGGTAAATCTACTTCAGCCTCTGTCAAATCCTTTACTATTTGGGTATAGACATCATCAATAGATCTACGGGTCGTTTGTTCCGTAGTAGTGGCTTTAGTGCTTAAGATAAGAGGTACTTCACCATAAAGTTGTGTCAGATAAAGGTAACCCAACCCACGAATAAATTTAGCACGTGCTCTGGCCAAACTAATTGTTGCCTTAGACAAATTATCGGTTACGGTACTTGAATCTGCTTTTTCAATGGTACGATTAGCTTCACCGATACTTACATACAGATAATTGAAAATTTTAGTTGGATACCAATTGTTTGCATCTGTTTTAAACAAACTCACCAAAGGACCATCGGCATCATCGGCTCCTTCAAAACTTACGGTAGCATCGGTTTGAGATTCAATCAAAAACGAAAATGACGAACTCAATCGCTGCCATGGAGAATACGCAGCGCTCGCTGCTGCTAACGCAGCCTGATCGGTTTTCCACACAGAGTTAGCTGAAATTACCGTGGCGTCATCCTTGCTGCAGGAAGACAGAGTAACCGCACTAATTACTATAGCTATAAAAGCTATGGATTTTAAAAATTGCTTCATTCTTTTTTAAATTAAATTGTTGATAATAAATTGTTGATAATAAGTAGACTTTAAATTTTACTTCATTCTTTTTCTTTTTAATTGATTAAATTATTAAGACTAAATAACACTATTGAATTTTGATTGCTTTTTTTAAAAAGTGATACTTGCTCCTACCAGTAAGGTACGTGCCATTGGATAAGATCCCAGATCTATTCCTTTTGCTACTTCAGGGTCATAACCTTTGTAACCTGTTATCGTGAATAAATTCTCCAATGTTGAGAATACCCTGATTTTCAATGGTAGTTTCGAAGATGAAAGACGAATCTTATTAATCGTATATCCCAAAGTTATTGTTTTGAGCCTCAAATAAGAAGCGTCTTCTATATAACGACTGTCTAATTCGGAAGAAACTGGGGTACTTGTTATGCGTGGAACAGTATTGGATGGATTTGTTTCCGTCCAAGCATTTAATAGGGCAGCCGAGACATTATAAGAATCACTGGGAGTTTCAAGGTAGCGTCGTAACTCATTATAAACTTTATTCCCATGTGAACCTTGTAGTAAAACAAACAAATCGAAACCGTGATATCTGAATGTAGATGAGAACCCGTAGGTAAAGTCCGGTTGGATACTACCCAATACAACACGGTCGCTCGCATTAATTTTCCCATCTCCGTTTATGTCTTTAAATTTAGGATCCCCCGGCTCGGATGTGGAACCTGACGGTTCAGTCGGCAACTTGGAAACATCTTCCCCTTTTTGAACAACGCCATCGAATACGAGTCCGTAAAACGAACCTAATGACTCTCCGACACGCAGTATATTTACACCATCTATTATGTCTCCATTATCATTTAATTTCGTTATCTCATTGTGATTTTTTGCTATATTAGCTGCAACCGACCAATTTAATTTTTTTCCGTCCAGAATTGTGGCATTAACGGAAAATTCCAGACCCTTATTGACCACATTACCAACATTTTTAAGTTGCGAGCTTTCTTGACTCAACGATGCAGGAATAAGTAATAATAAATCGGATGTTCTCTTGTAGTAGGCATCAACTGTAGCTGTTATTCGATTATTTAAAATGCCTGCATCTAATCCAATATTATATTGTGTGGTAGCTTCCCATTTCAGGTTATCATCACCTGTATTACCAACTTTGTAGACGGTTTTACCATTATATTTGGTCACCACTAAAGTCTGTAAATAATCATAGTCTCCAATTTCCTGGTTGCCGACACTTCCTGCACTCAAACGTAACTTTAAGTTATTAATATCCGGAACATCCTTTAAAAATCCGTCCTCATTTATATTCCAGGATAACCCAAGAGATGGGAAAATACCCCAACGATTTGCAAAACGAGTGGAATAATCGCTACGAAAAGTCGTTGTTAGGTTGTAGCGATTTAATAATGAATAATTTATTCGGCCCAGCATTGAGTACAGACTACTACTGCTTGAACCACTGTAAATAGGGGTATCGCCATAAGGTGTTCCATCCTGAAGGTTGTTGACACCTAATGTTTCATCGGTAAAGTCCGAACTAATCGTTGAAAGGTAATTTGTTTTTGTTTCCTGATCTGTAAAACCTGCTAAGATATCAAAAGAATGAATGCCTATATGCTTAGCATAAGCCAATGTAAATTCCGATAAAAGAACCTCTACTCTTTTATTACCAATACCTCCAATTCCAACAGGCACCAGACCTAATGCTGTATAAGAAGGAGAAAAGTAACTTTGTGTTGTGTGACTGATATTGCTTCCAAGGTTTATTTTCGCAATCAGACCATCTGTTATTTTGTACTGAGCATAAAAATTGCCCAGAAAAGCCGTATTAATAGTTTGTGCCGTACTATTTTTAAGGTCTGACACAGGATTTGCAGTCTGGGTACCTTCACGTAGATAAGCATACTCGTAAGGGTTGCTATAATTATAGCTGCCGTTGCTATTATAAATCGGGACAACAGGAGGAATATACAAAGCATAAGTAAGTGAATTCGCAATGCCCTTTGAATAAGGAGAACTGTTGTAGTTCACACCTTCGAATGTTGTAAGGCTATTCTGGGTACTTTTGTTTCCCGTCAGGGTGACTCCGATTTTAAATCCCGGAAGTACTTCTTTATCGTAATTCAGCTTTCCGGTAAAACGTTCCAAACCGGAATTCAAAATAATTCCATCTTGTTTGAGATAGTTTCCTGAAACGAAATATTGCGATTTTTCATCTCCTCCACTGATGGAAAGAGAGTGATTCTGCGTCGAACCGGTTTGTAGAACTGCATTTTGCCAGTCATACCCTTTGCCTAACTGTTCTATTTCCGCATCAGTATACCCGGGTTTGTTCAAAAAATAATCCTTTTGTAATCGGGCCCACTGGGAAGCGTTCATTAAGTCCAACTTTTTGGCTGATTCACTCCAGCCCGAGGTATATTGGTAGTTAATTGAGCTTCTCCCTTTCTTTCCTTTTTTAGTCGTTATCAGAATCACGCCATTTGATCCGCGCGACCCATAAATAGCCGTAGCAGATACATCTTTTAACACTTCGATAGATTCTATATCCGACGGATTGAGCAAATTAAGTGGATTAGAATTCCCTTCAATAGCACCAAGACCAACCTTGGTTGTTGAATTATCACTGAAATAGGGGAATCCGTCTATAACATACAACGGATCATTACTTGCGTTGACAGAGTTTCCACCGCGGATACGTATGCTTGCGGGAGATCCCGGTTGCCCAGAGCTCTGCGTGACATTAACTCCCGCTACCGCACCACCCAACAGAGCATCCACAGAAGAAGATACGTTGTATTCTAAATGTGATTTTGATACTGTAGCAACAGCCCCTGTAAGCTCTTTCCTTCTTTGGGTGCCATAGCCAACTACTACAACCTCGCTCAGTTCTTCAACGTTCTCGGCTAGACGAATATCAACAGATCCGCCTTCGTACACATCTACTTCTTGTTTTTTATAACCGGTACTTGTAATTGCTAAAACAGCAGGAAGTGATTTTGCTTTTAATGTAAAAGTTCCATTAATATTGGTAATGGTAGCTGTTTGCGAATTTTTCAATCTAACAGTGGCACCAATAACCGGTTCGCTCGTATTCTCATCCAGAATTTTACCATTGACTTCAATCTGCTGACTAAACAGTTGAAATACCGGAATAATTGCAACTATGAAACTTATTCCAAATTTGGGTGAACAGAATGCTGGGAATCTTTTGTAGATTCCCCTAAAAAATAGTAGTTTTGTCATGCAATTTCTAAAATTGTAGCGGGCGCATCCTCAACTTGTTTTCCAGACGGAGTAGAAGGTCGCTCGCTTCTTGTTTATTGTTATTTTCGTTTGTAGTTTGTTATCGTTATATGGACTAATTTTTTATATTTAAATCAATAGATTGAATTCATATTTTTATGTTACATAAATATGATGCCCAATTCAGTCTCTGGTAAGAGCAATCTACCAAAGTAATTAAGTTGAATGTTATATGTTGGGAAGATTATTATAGTATCGTTCTATTTTGTATATAAGAAGAACAAAACAGATGATACTTGTGGTATTAGATCAATTTGAATTCAGTATAATAGCATGCAGCAACGCATTCGTATTGAATTTGGAATGGGAGTGTAAAATAGCATAGAAAAAGAAGCTGTTTTATATAAATGAACTATCAAACTATTTATTAACAGCAAGTCGTGTTGTTCTATAAATAAGTCAGAAAAAATATTCTGCATAATGCAATAAATACTCTTTTTCATGCTATCCTTAGTTTTATTATAGTTCATATCACTTGACATAAATCTATTTCTTATAAAGTTGTTTCTTTTTACTTTGCAAAAGTAATTAAACCAAACAATAGCCAAAATACCTTTATAAGGGTATCTTAGTACCTATTTCTAGGTATTTTATGTCCTTACTAAGGCAAATTCATCAATATTACAAATCGTTGATCAATTATCTTTTCTAATTTTTTCGCAAGTATAGTCCAGATTTTCAAATGCTTTTTTCAGCTTATCCTCATTTGTTTTACGTGGATCATAAATGACCTTTACAGTTTTATGCTCCAAATCAACGGTAAGATCTTTCACGCCTTTTTCAAAAGGAATAATGCGTTCAATCCTTTCCTGACAACTTTTACAATGCATGCTTACATTAAAAGTTACATCAGCTATTTTCTTCTCGGTTGATTGCTTCTGCGCATCTAATATAGATACACTCGTTATCAGAAATAAAACTGATAGTAATAGGGCCTTTGTTGTCTTCATTTTATAGTAATTTTATTAGTGAACATCATGTATAACTCTCAATGTTTGTGATACAGTTGGAGCAGCATTGTATAAATAGTTACCAGCCTGACTGGCTGTAATTACAACCAAAACGCCATCGTTATTACCTACTATGGCTCCAGAACTCACTTCCAATAAGTTCCCGGTAATAGCTGCATAAGCAATATTGCTTGACGTAAAAGTAACCGGCAGACCCGAAGAAGCTGTAGCTTTCAGGGTCATGTAACCCTTACTAACCTTCCAGACTGTATCATTGAGAGCAAAGGTTATGGTTTGATCTTTTTTCACGGCATTATTGTCTTCATTCACAGTTAAATATCTGGTAACTGTACCTGCTGCATAATATTTCGCATTTCCCGATTGCGCGGCTGTAATATCAACTGTTCCTGGTTTAATGAGCGTTACAATACTGTCCTTTATAGTTGCGATAGTAGTGTCGCTACTCAAAAAGGAGACTGATAATCCTGATGTTGCTGTAGCTTTTAGGATAAAAGAACCCTCACTCAGATTATGAGGAGCTAAATAGTCATAGCTTATGGTTTGATTGAGTTTAACGTCACCACTTCCACAAGAAAGTAATAGAACCATGAAACCACACAATGTAAAACCGACATTAATCTTTTTCATTTCCAAATTATTTATTTTGCTAAAGTTTGGTTTCTATTTTAATTTTCCAATTCTGATTCGGGCACCAACATATACCTTACGCCCCAAAATAGGTCCCCAAATAAAAGATGACTCGAATCCCTGACCAAAAGGATTCGTTGCATTAATTATCGGATTCTTCTGAGTGTATCCCAATATATTTTCAGCACCCAGATATACATCAATGCGTTTTGTGTTCCTAGTTACCTGAGCAAAGAATATTGGAAAGACAGGAGACTCCTTTATCTCTGAATTATATCCATTTAACCACGGTATTCGGGAAGGTCCATTAAGTTGAGTTGTGAAATCAAAAACCCACTTCTTAAACTTTGTAGCATATGAAAGGTTCAACACCCCCCGATAGCGGGAAGTAAGTGGTTTCTCAACCAAATACTGTTGCGTACCATCTGAATAAGTAATTTGCGTTTTATTATAGCGAAAAGCCGCAAAGATATCGAAGCCGGTGCAAAGCGTAACTGATAAATCGGCTTGCAAAGCGTCTGCAAACGAACGTCTCTTTAAATTGTAGAAATAAACACTGTTACTATTTCGCTCAAAGTCTACAATTGCCTGATTTTGAAATTCAGTATGAAAATAATCCAGACTTAAGGTCACTTTTCGTTTATCCCAGATTGGGATATAGAAAGTTAGATTACCGCCATAGTTCCAGGCACTTTCTATGTTCAGACCGGCAATGCCGTCTAAATACAATTTTCGGGAAGATGCTAAAATACCTATATTATCGACAATAACATTGGGTGCCCTATAGCCTTTTCCTACAGAGCCACGGAGTATAATATTATCACTAATGTTGTATTTTGCATTCGCCCGGGGAGTGTACAGCCAACCATATTTACTATTATAATCAGCACGTGCACCAACAACCAATGTAAAATTCTCATGGTGCGAATAGGTATATTCTCCAAAAAGTCCGGGTACGGCTTCTGTTCGGTTTAACGGCGTAAGCGGTACTAGGTTAAAGGGCAACAAATCTTGATATTGTGTCTTGAAATTATCGTATGTAAAACTTCCGCCAACAGTATATTTGTTAGCTAAATTATCACTCTGAGACGAAAACAAGATATTACTGTAGTATGAATTTTGAGTCCCGTCGAAGGTCTTTTGTCCAAATGCCGAGTTTTGCTTGTAATGAGTAAAACTATTTATGATTCCTATGCTTTGACCGCCTTAATCTCCTACAGGAATTCCGGTTTTATTTTCAACTGTAAAATCTTTATTCTCAACATTAGTCAGGTAATGCCCGCCCGAACCGCTCGAAGCAGTATGTTGATTATGATGCCCGCCTTGCCTGTCATCGTAAAGGAACTTGATGCCGGTACGTGACTGAATACCATTGGGGTTTAAATAAAACCATCTGTTGTAAACATTGATGAGTTCTGTTTTGGGCATATCCCGAAATCCATCGCCATTGTAATCGTGTGCATTTTTATCGAGTGTTCCGGACACAAGTAATCCAGTCCATAAGTCTTTTGCAACTTGGGCGGCAGCAGTTATATTACCTTCATAGCTTCCAAACTGATTGGCATATAGATTCACAAATAAAGGTTCTGTGTTGTTAGGCTTCTTATATTCCAAATTAATCTGCCCTGCAACCGACTCGTAGCCATTTACCACCGACGAAGCGCCTTTGGAAATCTGGATAGACTCCAACCAACTACCGGGGATGTAGCTCCAACCATAGGTAGAAGCCAGGCCACGAAGAGTAGGTATGTTTTCGCTCTGCAACTGCGTATAGATACCCGATAAACCCAATAACTGAACTTGTTTGGCACCCGAAATAGCATCAGTAAACCCAACTGTCACCGTGGCACTGTTTTCGAAACTCTCTGACAGGTTACAGCAGGCTAGTTTTGCCAGGCCGGTTTTATTAATTGTTTCGGTTTTAAGAACAGAAACTTTCGACAGGATTAGATTTTGTTTGTTTGCAGTTACGGTTATATGTCCCAGATTCCGGCCCTGTTTCAATACAAATTCGGGGACATCAGCATGAGGATTACTTATCAGAATGGTATCGGAGCTATAACCCGTAAAAGTGGCAATCAAGTTGAATTCAACTTCATTGTCAATATTCAGGATGAATTTACCATACTCATCCGATTGGGTAATTGCCTTGTTGTTTGCACAATATACATTCGCATCCGGCAATGGTATTTTGTGTCCGTTTTCGTTCAAGGTATAAACATGCCCAACAATATTAGTGGCATATATGGCTTGAGCGCAAAAAATAGTAATTAAAAAGGATAAATAATAGTATCTCTCAGAACCATTATTTACCTTTAATAAATTGCCCAAACCAAAAGAATACCTATCGTTGAAACAGTACCAAATCATTATTTAAATTTTTAATTACAAACCTATAGCTACAAATTAATCTTCAGATTAATATATACATTTCGTCCTTTACGTGGAATATTATTCCAATCTGCATAAGTAGAATATTTCCTGTCCAGTACATTTTCAATTCCTATTTTTACTGTAGGTGCAACATGACCGAAGATGAAGTCATAGCCTACCGACGTATTCACAATGAAATATGCCGGAGTAAGGTCTTCTCCATATTCGGCGCTATAATTAACTTGTTTGGTCGCACCTTGTAAATCGACACCAGCTGAAAACTTTTTATTTACATAGTCCAACGAAGTGGAATATGAAAAAGGAGCTATCAGTGGTAGCGGATTGTTCTTGTTGTCTTGTCCCTGACTATAACCTAAATGATTAAGCCAGTGGAAATATTTCAGAAATATATATTTTGTATTGAGATTTGCATTAAAAATCGTAGCATGATTTAGATTCTGATACACTTTTACTCCGGAAGCTCCAATAGTCATCGTTGACAGACTGGTATTGGGCTTTCCAATAATGTAATTCGAAAAATAAAAATACGATCCATCAAGGCTTATACTGTATGTTGGTTTCGTTAATGCGAAGGCTATATTTCCTTCGACCGACGATTCGTTCTTTAATTGCGGATCACCGATATATTCATAATTGTCGAAACTGTTATACAAATAAAAACCATACGCTTCAGTAGGCGATGGCGCACGTGTACCATATCCTACTCCGGCTTTAAGTTGAATGTCTTGCAGGTAATGGGTATATTTTCCACTTACACTCCATAGACCACGGTTTTGATACTGAGTCATATCCGGATAATACATTTGCAAGGTATTATACCCAAAGGTACTTTCCACGCCATCTCGTTGAAAAGACGTTTTGGTGGTCAATTGCAAGGTATTTTTCAGATCGATTATATATCTGTCATCCAATGTTAAGCCCGTATTAAATGTCCGTATATCCGGCCATGTATACATAAACATCGGCTTATTAGCCGCATCTTTCGGATACATAGTCATCTCTGCCGATGACTGATTGTAATACGAATCGTGACTGATTACGAAGTTGTGTTTGCCTAGTCGTCCGTTTAGCGTAGAATAATATCCACCCGTCCGGCTTTTACCCGGCATATCCATGTGCATGGCTACATTGGGGCGTTTGGTATCATCCATTACATGGATAATATTATTAAAGTACAGCTTTGTTTCCCAGTTGAAGAAAACCTCCGAAATGTTCTCTTGCCGATAACTCAGCGATGTAATTAATCCCTTTGCCGACTTTACATCCATGGTCAATGCCGGATAACCCACATTGGAAGCCACATCGTATATCACGGTTCCCTCTATGCTCTTTTGTGCCGACAAACGATATCCAAAATTGGTAAACATATTCAGTTTCTCGAATTGAGAGAAATTTACCGTACTATTGTCGCCTGCTTTGTAATCGTCACTCTTCCGGTAAAAAATACCAGCATTGGTATAAAACTTCAGACTGGAATAAGCCAGCCCCGAACCGATTATCCGATAATTTCCATTTGTTTCGTAGGCTGAATTCAAGGTCACATTCAGTTTCTGTGCATGGAAACCGGCTTTTTGGAGTTTTAAATCCAGACCTCCACCTATGCTGTTTGTGCTATGCAGATTTCCCGCCAGACCCGAACCGACATGTATATTATCCAGATTTAGAATTTCCACATAGGATGTAACCGGATCCATTCTGTCGGTACAAGCGCAAAAAATCTTCATACCGTCAATGGTAACAGAGATTCTCTCGGTTGCCATATTATTGATGGTTGGTTCCCAGGCATATCCTCCACGTTTTATTAAATTCACGTTCGATAATTTTTGTAAGTGCTCATCAATAGAGGATAGGGGTTTGGATTCATTGATAGAATCCAAACCCGTTTTCCCGGTCACAACCACTTCTTTTAATTCTCGACTCTTTATTGAATCAGCTTTATTTTGTGCAATTGCAAGGAAATTTAATCCAAAACAGCATCCGGTACAAAGAGCTGTTTTTATCACGAATATTTTAAAATTCCAATTCAAAATAAATACTACTAGCTGTTGTTGTACTGGTTATTGAATCGCCTTTTTGTATTGTATTACTGGCATCACGAACAATCAGATTTATTTTCCAGTAACCGGTCATTGTAAGATTCAGCTTTCCTTTATATAAACCGGTAGTTGAATCATAAGTCAGATTGACATTACTTGGAGAAGTATGATTATCCATATCCGGCATTCTCGGATCAATTTCCACTGTATAATTTTGAGCAGGACTAAATGTCAGCATGTCTACCTTTTTGTACAAATAAGCCGTTATATCATTTGTTCCTACCTTGGGAGAAGTTGGGTTAACCAATGCCAGAAAATAACTGGTATTATCGACCCCTTTAAAACTCTTGTAACGGATCTTACCGGTCGATTGCACCACTGTTGGTCTGTTGGTCACTTCGGCCAATGTATCCTTGCCACTGGTATAATCATAGGTCACTTCCCAGTATTCCATATCGCTACTGGCCATAATGAATATAAAATACCCTTTATATAAGGTTTTTGTATCAGCCACTTTATTTATAGTGGAGTAAGGGCAAGCATGACTCATAGAAGTCATGTGCATTAAGGGTTTCCACGACAGTGTGGCATCTTCTACATATTTACCTGTTACATTGTTTTTCAACTGAATATATACCTCGTTGTAACCTACTACCAGATTTCCGGTATCTTTTTTATAAATATAAAAGGTATAATTACCTTTTATCAAAGTATCTATCTTTTGTAGCCCGACCACTTCATCTGCCGCGGTTACCTCCTTTACATCATCCTTATTGCAGGAAGTCAATAGGATCGTTAATCCCAGTATCGCAAAAAATATAGATTTGTATTTTTTTTTCAATTTCATTTTAAATAATTGTTTGAAAGAACGCTATATGTTTTATTCATATTTGTTCCAGTTATTTTTAGCGTAATACCTATTAAAAATAGAATGATTTACATCCATTCAGGATGTAAAAACCCAATCCGTAAAAGAATAAACTATCTTACGGGTTATAAAACCGGCTAATGAACTATGCCTGGCTTGTAACTAATAAATTAAAAAGCAATCAAGACAGTTGTTTCGGTGGAACAAACACATCGGAAGCAGCCTTTGAAGTAATGACTGACTCCGAACTAAAAAAGAGAAGCTTTGTTATTTCAATATTATTTAATTCTGTTATATCGAACACCACAAACTCATTAATCTCAAATGTTTGAGCTTTTTTATTGTTCGTATTCGTATTGTTCCCATTGGAATTTTCATTTTCATCAGCCAGCTTTATTTGCTTCTTCAAAAAACACTTTCCCTGACAACAGTTCCCCTTTATTTCTTTTTTTACACACAGATTCTTTGCAATATAACCTTTGAATAGGTGATATTCAATGTATGGAATTTGGTATCTACCGATACAAAACACCATAACAAAGAGGAGTATTATTGCAAAAAACCGGTCTTTAAATCTCATTTTACATATATTTTAGCCAAAATAGTAGTATTTAGAAATAATATAAACTCCTATCTTAAATACTGAGTTTTTAGCATCAATTGTATTAATCAAAAAGAGGAACAAAAAAACACAAATAAGTGTTTACGGGTAAATATGTAGTTACAAGTTAATAGTTACAAGACTGTTTATTTGAATTTTGCTTTCAGAAAACAGATCATTAAATATCATTACTTAGATTACAGATAAATAAAACAATCATACAGGTGAATCCGTCCAAATATCACCTTACTCATTTTATCATGCAAAAGTACAAGATGTGAATCTTAGAATAAATACCTATTAAAAGGTATTTGCATACCCTTTTCTGGGTATATTAAAGTATTATAATTGATCGAGACCTGCACTACAAACCAGAGTCAGACTTCATCCAAGCCTTTTATATAAAAAACCGAAGATGTCTACCCATGTCCGGAATAAATATCTTCAGTTTTTCCTCTGATTCCCCAATCAACTAAATATCCAATTAATTTATAGCAGCCAATGCCTGTTCGATATCAGCTTTAATATCTTCAATATTTTCAATGCCAACTGATATGCGCAATAAGCCGGGAGCAACACCCGAGGCTATCTGATCTTCGGGCGAAAGCTGTTCGTGGGTAGTGGCGGCAGGATGAATGATTAATGATTTAGCATCGCCCACATTAGCCAGATGACTCAGCAATTTTACGTGATCAATTAATGTATCGGCATTCTTAGGATCACCTTTTATTTTAAAGGTAAGTACCGACCCCGGGCCTTTTGGAAAATACTTTTGGGCCAAGTGATGATATTTACTGCTTTTCAATCCCGGATAGTTTACACATTCCACTTTGGGATGTTTCTCCAGCCACTCAGCTAAAACCTGTGTATTTTGGACATGGCGTTCTACCCGTAACGAAAGTGTTTCGATGCCTTGCACCAACAAAAAAGAATTGAATGGACTAATGGTATTACCCCAGTCGCGAAGTCCTTCCACCCGTGCACGAATATTAAATGCAATATTGCCAAACGGACCGTTAGCTCCGAATACATCCCAGAAAACCAGTCCATGATAACTATCCGAAGGTTCGGTAAATGACGGAAACTTACCATTACCCCAGTTGAAAGTGCCGCTATCAACAATAATACCACCAATGGAAGTACCATGACCGCCAATCCATTTAGTAGCCGATTCTACCACTACCGAAGCACCATGCTCCAATGGACGGAACAAATAACCGCCGGCACCGAAAGTATTATCTACAATTACCGGAATATCATGTTTTTTGGCTACCACGGCTATAGCATCAAAGTCAGGAACGTTGAGCTCCGGATTACCGATTGTTTCCAGGTATATAGCTTTGGTTTTTTCGTCAATCAAGGCCTCAAATTCTTCGGGTGCATCGTCCTTGGTAAACCTGACTTCTACCCCCAGTCGTTTAAACTGATTTTTAAACTGATTGTAGGTTCCTCCGTATAAATGCGGCGTTGACACAAAGTTATCACCGGCCTGAATAATATTGTTCAGAGCAATAAACTGGGCAGACTGACCGGATGAAGTAGCTAACCCGCTTACGCCACCTTCCAAAGCAGCAATGCGCTTTTCAAACACATCTGTTGTAGGGTTTTGTAAACGGGTGTAAATGTTTCCAAACTTGCGCAATCCAAAAAGATCTGCGCCATCTTTTGCATCGTCGAACACATAGGAGGTTGTCTGATAAATTGGTAATGCACGTGAATGAGTGGTACCATCCACTTCCTGACCTGCATGTACTTGCAGGGTTTCAAATTTCAATTTAGTTGTTGCCACAATTTCTTGATTTTTTAAAGATTCATTACTATGTTTAATAGGCTTAAGATTGAGAACCTTAGCCAATGCTTTTTGGAAAGTAATAGAAAAACCAGCCATACTATTATTTTTTTTATGCTAAGAAGTGATGATATAAGAGATTTGTCTATAAACTTCACACCAGCGATGTATATTTTGTAAATTTGATTATGAACGTTTTACGAATTATTTATAGTTTATCGCGATTCACATCGAAACAAACTATAAATAAACTCTCAGAGAAACTACTAACGAGTACTAACTAAATAATTATTATAATCAGAAAAGAGAAATTCAATCATTATAAGTATCTATCACTGTTTATAGATATAAAAAAAACAGTTGACCGAATATCGACCAACTGTTCTTAAATTTATTTTATATAAATATGAAATAGCCGGTTCAACATCGTAATGACGACATGAAGCAACACATATACATATTTACTAATACAGATTTCATTTTACAATTTATTTAATAAGCGATTTAAAACTATGCGTAAATTCCGCATGCTATTTATCTTTTGACTATGCAAAATTAGATATTGAAGAGCACTCCTGAAATACCTAAAAAGAGGCATTTTATATACCCTATTGATGGTATATTATACAATTTCGTTTAGTTAGGCACACAGAATACACAAATTTTACAGCATTGTAGCATTTAAAGTCGAAACTTATTGATCGCTGAATTTAGAAATCAATGACTGATTATTTCCTGAATTGCTGCCTGAACTTTTGCATTATCGTCCGGAAGTCCAATGCTGATGCGTATCCAGGTACTATAGGGTTCAAATGCACGACCAATAATAATGCCGGCTGTTGCCAGTTTTTTCTGTACCTCGGCATAGGGTTTCCGGATATCAAAAAACACAAAATTGGCACTGGAAGCCGTATGTTGTAGTCCTGATTTATCTAAGAAGGCGTTCCATTTTGCCCTTTCCTGAGCTACTAACTTATTTACAAGCCTAATATGCTCCTGATCCTTTAAGGTAGCTTCCGCAGCTACTATCGACAAGCGGTTTAAAGAATGAGTATCAACCAGTCCCTTAGTTTTCAGATACTGTACCAAGTCTGCCGGGCCAACGGCATATCCTATCGACAATCCGGCTAATCCATACGCTTTTGCCAAAGTACGAAATACAATAACCTGATCGCCCTCCTTGAGGTTATTAACGGCCGTACGACCTGCAAAATCATCAGTATATTCCAGATAGGCTTCGTCAACAATCACCAGCGGTCGTTTTGATACACGTTTCACAAAATCATGGAACTGCTTTTTATCGCTGACCGTTCCCGAAGGATTGTGAGGATTTACTAAGAAAACAGCCTGTGTTTTAGCTGTAATATGTGCCTCAATAGCTTCCAGATCATTTTCAAGCTTAGCATTCAGCGGAATTGATATTATGTTAGCGCCCACACTGGCTGCAGCATTTACCAAAGCCGGATAACCTGGAACGGAATAAATAAATTCACTGCCTGCACCACCTCTCAAACCCAGGTAAATACCCAGCACATCTAAGATTTCGCCCGGAATGATCTGCTCTGTGCCTACTCCTTCATGCGCAGCCAGCTGGCTAACAAAGTCTTCTCCGTCATGAGCCGCATAACGATAGATATTGGGGAGCTCTTTCAACAAGCTATCTTTAATCCCCTTAGCTGGCGGAAACGGATTTTCGTTCAATGACAGATTAATCGTTCTCTGACTATTATTGGCAATAGTAGCCGGTTGCTGAGCCGAGACTAAGTTTGCGACTACAACAATAAGCCCTAATAATATGCACTTTATAGTTCTAATTATCTTCATCTGATTATCTAATTAATGACACTTTAAATGTAGTTGTTTTTTTTGAAAGACTATAGTTGGCAATAAAAAAGCAGATTTGCATAGCGATATGACAAACCTGCTTTTCGAAGAAGTAGTTACAAGTAAATAGTTACGAGCAACATACCTGTTAGTCTGTATTTTGATTTCAGAAAACAGATTATTAGATATGATTTATTACTCAATAAGTATTACAGGATGCGATTTATTACAACGTTTTTTCCTCAGCCGTGCTATTGCCCGGAATATCGGAAACAGTAACAGTTATTTTATCACCCAGAAGTGATTCGTTCAGCTTTGTAGCGGTATACAACCAAAATAATCCATCCGATTGTGATAATGCACTGCCCACTTCCACCAAGGTACCATCGGCATTTGCAATTTTGACCTGCACACTTGCGACCTCAAAATCGTCGGTTGCTTTTATTCGGATCGTACTGCCTACTTCTCCGGTATAATTACTCAAGTCAACCTCCTTAATATTGGGAGCATTAAAGTAGTCGGCTACTGCTACGTTATACGCCGATTTTCCGGAAACAGCCTTTTCGGTGTAAATAGCTTTGGTTGCAGGATCAGCCAGGGCTGACTTTCCATAAATTACCGCTTCCTGAAATTTTGATCGCACTTTTAGTTGTGCTTCCGTAGGCTCTCCCTCATGTTCCGAAGGATGTACCGATACAAATACTTTACCATCTGCCTTCCGGCGACGAAATACAAAATTACCGACCTGACCACTTAAGCCTTCGGTAGCTAAATTGCTTTTAGACTCTGCCATTTTTTTTAATTTTAATTGTTTGTATATAGAATTGCATAAAAAGAGAATAATAATAGTTTTCCCATCCTTCGCTCATCGTTCGTCGATCCTTCGTCCATCGTTCGTCCATCCTATACCTGAAAGTTGGGCCTGTTTTGTTGATAAATTGTATAAAAACTGTATATATACCTAATGCGTTACTTGCCATTTTTGCATAATCTTATAAATTCCCAGTGTAAACAGTATAACATTTAAGTCAGCGAACCTTGTTATCAAGATGCAATTTCATTTAAAAACGTTGCATTAAATTCTGTTTTGGAAAAAATATTTTAATTTTGAAACGACCCTATTTATTTCAAAATCTCCGCTAGTTTTTCCAACAGTTGCTCTCCCCGCAAATTCAAATCAAAATAATCAAGGAAAACGATCTCTTATCCACAATTTATATAAAAAACTTCATCCTCTCCAAAGCTCAATAGCCTGTAGCAATTAAGGGTCATTCGGGATGGTGATGTTCCCATATCTAATTCACATCAAACAAATGCAGATACAAAAAAAGCACGACCCAATGATCTAAAAATCATTGGGTCGCACTACAGTATATTAATCTTGTATAACAGGCTGGTACTACTATACTAATCACGTTTTGGCAACTTCTTTGCTCCGTTGCTTAATAAAAAGTCTACATTTTTCGATACTGCTTTGCCGGTAAAAGTAGCACCTGTATATCCGTCTACCTGAACCTTTTTGGCTTCTTTTACTGTTTTTCCAACCCATTGGTCGAAAAATCCGCGTTTCTCTAATCTACGTACATACCCCAGTGATTCTTTATTGGATAGTAGAGCCACCTTTTTTATAATCCAGTTTTTATCAGTAATTATCATTATAGGAGTAAGATCGTTGTAACCTTTCACCTCTTTGCAAAACGGAAGACTGGACATCGCAAACCCGATGGTTTTATTGTCCGGACCTAAGATCCGAAACCAGTAATCGTTTACTTTTTCCACCTTGCCGGCATCAGGATAAACACTTTGAACAACTTCCTTATTCGACACTTCGTGCAATACAGCAACATGAGCTTCTTTCCCATCGTGGGGTCTTTCTTGTGCAACTGCAATACTACCGAAAAACATTGCCACAATCAACAGTTTTTTAATCATCTTATTCCTCTTATTATTTTTTATTTATATCCACTTTGTAATGATAAATGATAAATTTTAAACTAGTAGAGACAGAAAATAGATGTCTTCGACTCCTGTTATGCATTTATAATTAACAATTTATCATTTATAATTGACTATTGTTTCTTTTCTTCCGGATAAAGCACTAGTCGGGCAAAGTTCGATCCAAAATATTTCTTGGCTATTTGTTGCAATTGTGCAGAAGACAATTGATCAATCTGTTTTTGACTCTCGTTTCCATCTTCGGCTTTGCTATTGTAAGCTACGACATCAGCCAGTTCATTTAACCAATACGTATTACTTTTCAGATTAACTTCCAGTTCCCGCTTTTGAGTTTCCTTTACTTTATTCAAATCTTTTAATTCAACTCCATTTTTCTTTATCTTATCAATTTCCAACAGGGCAGCCCGAATTAAACTGTCAGCATTCTCAGGAGCACATTGAAAGCTGATTTGTTCCACATAATTTTCGTAAGGATATTTAGCAATCCGTCCGCTCGAACGTACACCATATACACCGCTCTTTTTCTCACGTAACGACTCCATCAACTTTATAGTTAATACATCATTCAATGATTGAAGCAAATATACCTCTTGCTGATTAAACTTAGTCAGACCTGTAAAAGTGAGGTTCACACTACTTTTCGGATCGGTACTTTTGTAAAATTCTTTCTTTACAATGCCTTTCGGAGGCCGTATTCCCAGATCTTTACCGGTTTCATGCACCGACATGGCAGGTAAACTTGCAATATAGGTTTCTACCAGCGGCTTTACCTTCTCTATGTCAAATGATCCTACAAAGATAAAACCAAAATCTCCAGCATTGGCAAAACGTTCGTGAAAAATATCTTGCGATCGTTTGTAATTAATTTTATCCAGATCAGTTTCTGCCGGGAAACCCCCACCTCGTGGATTGTTATTCGAGAGAGTATGTGAAACCTGATCTTCGAAATATTTCTGCGGATTAAGTTTCAGAGTCGACAAGGTTGATTTTGTTTTAGTGATAAAAGATTTAAAAACTGTACTATCTATACGGGCCTGCGTAAAATAAAGATTAGTCAACTGGAAAAAAGTTTCCAAATCCTTTTGGCTGGTCTTAGCACTGATACCTTCACTTATAGAATTAAGAAATGGAGTCACAGTAAGCTCTTTCCCTGCAAATGCTTTTACTAAATCTGTTTTTGATAAGTTGCTGATACCACTTTCGCCCACCAATGCAGAAGCATACAGAGCTGAATAGTAATCGGCATCACCATACTGACTGTGACCACCCTTACTATAAGCAACTACATAAATCTCATTGTTTTTAAAATCAGTAGGTTTCAACAGCACCTTTGCTCCGTTAGACAAAGTCCATGTAGTCAGATTAAGTGCAGTATTTTTCTCTTCCTTCTTAATTGTACCGGCAGCAGGTTTTTCTCCCGGCCAGGTAAAAGTCACCACTTTGTCCTGATAAGCCTTTAAATCAGCACCGGGAACTTCACGTACAATTTTACGCAATGTTTCTTCCGTAGGAAGTGTTGCTCCTTCTTTTTCTGGAGCAGTAAGTACTACCACCCGGTTTGAGTCAGACATAAAAGCATTATCAAAGTCGTTTATCTCTTTCAGCGTAATAGTAGGTAACTGTTTTTTTGTAAATTCATATTCAAACGAAATTCCGGGAATAGCCTCTTTTGCCAGGAAGTGACGAATTAACTCCGAAGCATACCCTTCCGATGCCGATTTATCACGCTCGTTATAAGCCCGATCGTATTTTTGTGTAATGCTTTTTTTAGCACGTTCCAACTCACTTTCGGTAAAACCAAAGCGCTTCACACGTTCCAATTCTTCCAACACCGTTTTTAGTCCTTTCTCTACACCATTTTCACGTACCCTGAATGAAACCATAAAAGCATCTTTACTTCTGGCAATGGCCTGCAATAATGATTTTGCAAAAACAAATGGAGGTTCGGCCGAGCGCGACAACTCTCCGAAACGCTGATTGAGTATAAAGTAATACAACTGTTCTTTGATAAAATCACGGTAATCATTTAATGTTACATCATCCTTATGAGCTGTTTTAGTGTAAATATGTACTTGAGTTTGCGTTGCTTCTTTGTCGGTATTAATACTGAATAAGGTGGAAGCATGATCAGGAACATCAAAAATTGTACGGGGACGCTCTTTGACCGGATTCGGTATAGCGCTAAAATGCTCCCTGATTTTTTGTTCGTATTGGTCTACATCCACATCACCTACTACAATTACTGCTGTTAAGTCCGGACGATACCAATCTTTGTAAAAACGAAGAATAGACTCCGGTTTAAATCCTTGAATAACTTCTTTTTTTCCAATAGGCAATCGCTGAGCATATTGCGATTCATTAAAAACAACCGGAAAGTACTTATCCTGTAAACGTTGATTAGCTCCACGGCCTATACGCCATTCCTCGGTGATAACTCCCCGCTCGCTTTCAATTTCTTTTGGATCAAATGTTATGTTATGCGCCCAGTCTTCCAATACCAGAAATGCTTTGTCCACCACTTCGTTCTTGTCTGTTGGCACCAATAAACGATATACAGTTTCGTCGAAACTGGTATAGGCATTCAAATCTGTTCCAAACTTAATACCTACAGACTGTAAATAACTGATTAATTCGTTTTTCTCAAAGTGCTTAGTACCATTGAATGCCATGTGCTCGGTAAAATGAGCCAACCCGCGTTGATCTTCATCTTCGAGAATGGAACCGGCGTTGACTACCAATCGTAATTCCACCCGATCTTTAGGCAAAGAGTTTTTACGGATATAATAAGTCAGTCCATTGGCTAATTTTCCAATGCGTACATTTTTATCAACAGGAAGTTTATCCCCAAGATTATATTCTTGTGCAACAGCCGAAACAGACAGCGTAATGCAAAGGATAAAAGCTAATTTAAATATTTTCATCTACTTGTATATTTTATTTTTTCACAATACTGTATTCATTGGTATCGTCAATCGTGTAAAAAGAGAGGTAGTTATTTTTACCTGTTGCAATTTGTTTATTCAACTTGTTTTTCAAAGCCTGAATGCGCTGTAATGGAGTAGCAGCAGTATTTTCGCCATTTGCCTTAGCTTCGGAAGTGCAATGTTCGGCAGTTTTTTTTGCTTTTTGAGCTTTCTCAGCAGCAATAGCTGCTGCTTCCTGTTTATTTATATCCTCCAGAGTCAAACGTTGTTCAGCAACAATTCCGGTTGCAAGCACCTCATTGTCCAATGCACTCTCATCAAATTTGTTAATTTTCTTACCGGCATTAAAACGAAAAGTATTTTTACCATCGGCTGTTTCAAGAAATAATTTTCGCCCTGTATGTTCACAGATATGTTGCACAGTACCTTTCACCGTCACTGTCTTTCCAACCAGAGTTGGCGCTTTTTCGATAATTTCGTCTACAGAATATAATGAAAATTTCGTATTTTGAGCTTGAACAGGACTTAATAAGAATAAATTTGCTGCTGCAAAAATAATCAGCAATACATTTAGTTGTTTTTTCATCTTTTTTCTACTTTATATGGGTTTAAAATTTACCTGGTTGTCAATTCATTTAGTATATATTGGGATTGTGCAAATTTGTCGATAATAAACAAAACATAGCGAATATCCACATTCACAGCCCGGTTTTTTTCCGGTTCATAAATAATGCTACCTGCCAGTGATTCAAAGTTACCGTCAAATGCCAACCCTGTCAGTTCTCCTTTTCCATTAATTACCGGACTACCTGAATTTCCTCCGGTAATATCTGTGTTAGTAAGAAAACAGGTGAACAACTGACCTTTTTCAGCATAGCGTCCAAAATCTTTAGTATAATAGAGTTGCTTAAGCTTCGGTGACACCACAAATTCAAAATTCGTCGAATCCTCTTTCTCAATAACCCCTCTCAGCGTTGTCTGGCTTTTATAAACCAGACCATCGCGGGGAGTTGCCCCTGAAACCGTTCCGTAAGTGAGACGCATAGAAAAATTGGCATCCGGATATTTCAGCTGTCCGGCTTCTTTTTCTCTTATTCCGTCTTCGTATAACCGGTTCAACTTTCGGATATCAGTGCTTAAATCGGCTGTTTGTTTCTTTAAATCAATAAGTTTATCGTATACAGCTATACCATATTTATAAAGAGGATCTTCTTTAATAGACAAATCGGGTTTGCGTAAAAAATTATCAACGCCTTGACTTGTGGTAAATACCGACCTGGCATACAAATCGTCCACATACTTATCAATATTTCCCGCATACTTTGAGTCAATATCTGCATAGAAGTCGGGCAGATACTCTTTTTTAACCTCTTTTTTCACCAACTTAATCATGGTCCGCACTATTTTTTTATCGGTAGCCACATCATAGTCTTTCGAAAACGAGCGATACCACTGTCGGTAGGTATCCACCGCTTTATTTAGTTGTTTGGAATCATTTTTAGCCAACTGTTCCACAATATTCCGGGTGCGAATTCCAAACAAGCTGGCATCATTGAACATAGCTCCGGTAATAAGGGCATGAGCATACTTCGGATTCCGTTGCAAAGCATAATTTTGCCGGAGAGTTTCCAGTACTTTGCCGTATTTCTTTATCCGTGCCGAGTCACTGTTAACCCAGACCTGAAAACCAGCTTCCTGTTTCTGCTTGTTTGCCAGTGCAGGACTCAGATTTACCAGTTTCAATGTTCCCAATGCCAGTTTGTAACTATTACCGGCCGAAAAGTTTTTGTTGGAATATTTCAGTCTGACACTTTCATCGTTGTCCATCTCTCTTTTCAGCACTTCTATGTATTTTCCTTTGGTAATCACCGTTGCGCGGTTTTTTACCTCCTGTTCTTCCTGTAAGTCGTAAGAGTTTATATAACGTTGCGTCATAAAAGGAAACCCAATTGTCAGGGCAAAATCGTTATCATGTACACCCGAGAGCGAAACGGGAAGAAATGTTTTGGGCACATAGGGTTTATTGCCGGCCGAATAGGCTGCCGGTAAATTATCTTTTCCGGCATACACCCTGAAAACCGAAAAATCGGCCGACTGACGAGGCCATTCGAAGTTATCCGTTTCGCCACCAAAGTTTCCGACGCTTTCGGGAGGTACACCTACCAGACGAACATCATTGAAAATCTGATAAACCGCCACAAAGTACTGACCGGTGCTATATCCATCCAAACTTGCCGTATAACCTTTGAGCGTATCCGTATACTGTTTTTCCAGTTCGGCCTGCACTTTTCGGATTGATTTTGTTTTCAATAAATCTGTTGCACGTTCGGTAACGTCTACTGTGCTTATCAAAAATTTTACCGTCAGTCCTTTGATCGGAATCTCCGTTTTTCTTGAGCTTGCCCAGAAACCATCACGAATATAATTGTGTGCTTCACTACTCACTTGTTGTACCCGATCCCTTCCACAATGATGATTAGTAAAGATTAACCCATTAGTCGAAACCAATTCAGCCGTACAATCATTATCGAAAATCATAACGGCATCTTTTATGCTCGGGTGACTTTCATTGTAAATCTGGTCAGTCGAAAGTTGCAACCCTATATCTTTCATTTTCTGCACTAAGGTTGAATTCAGCTTGGAAATAGTCCACATTCCTTCATCTGCTTTTACAGTTGTATAACAGCCAAAAGCTAGAAGGAACAATAGGATTTTTTTTAAATAGCTCATTATTATATTGTTTTGTTTAATACTAAAAATTCAAACCAAAATGGAAGTTTGTCGAAAAAGCTTGTTTATCACTAGCTTTCTGCAAACCGGCTTCTCCCGATACAGTAGCCAACACAGCCGGAGATAGGTGGAAACGTAATTTCAGATTGATTTGATAAAATGCAAAATCCGAAGTCAGAAATGTATAATCAGGAACAATCAGCTGAGAACTTATCAGATTATTCTCTTCCTGCAACAGCGACGACGAAAGATTTTTTTTATATCCGGCTTTCACACTTCCCACTAAAGAGCAGGTCTGCAACGGACAATTAAACCCTATCGTGGCACTTCCCGTTGCATCTTGTACGAACTGATGGTAATCAGGAGAATAATAATATTGTCGTGCATTCTGCCAGGCTCCATCCAACTGTTCCCAAATAGAAAATCGGGAGAAATCTTTGTTAGCCAGTAATGCCGAGAATTGAATATTCTGTGTTCGTGACTGATAACGGTCACTCTGAGTAGCATAATTCCATACAATAAAATTAGTATTGATGGTCACTGGTGCATACTGAGTTTCGTTGCCAATGGCCTGATGGAAAGAATAAGTTCCTTTGAGAAACAAACTTTGACCGAACAACTTCTGCTCATGCGTAATTTGTGACTTGATTTCATTATGAGTAAGTTGGTAAGGAGTTCGTCTGTCACTCTCTTCAACTTTGATAATTGCTCTCTTCAAAGCAACTAACACTCCGGTTGAACGGAAATGATCTTCCTTGTTCAAATGAAAACCCGTAGTATATAAATTTCCTTTGTATATGCGGGTAAAAGTCTCGTCGAGTACAGAAAACTCCCGGTTGTAAATTCCAAAACCCTGTAAAAGGTAAAAATATTCTTTGCGATCTGTTTTTTCCACCTCAATATCTACATTCTGACGGTAACGAACATATTCTCCGAACCAACCATAACGCCAATTAGCCCGGGAATAAGTCAACCCTGGATTAATGTGAATAACCGAAACCGTATTACGTGGGCGCGGATCTACCTGGCGGTACGAAACTCCACCTTCATAAGTACCCCGGATTCCCCATTCGGTATGATGAAAACGGACAGAAGCTCCACCACTCAGATAATAAGATTCCCTTTTATAGGTTCCACCAATAGAATCGGCTACCAAATAAGGAGATAGCAAGCTATAATCCTCCACATCTCGCCATCCTACATTGTTTTTCTGATCGCTCGAGAAAAAAGCCTTTCCAAAAAAACGATAGTTTGAACTAACCTGAAAACTTTCCGAATGCAATTGCAACGCAGAAGCTCCATTACCCTCCTGCACCAAATGCATCCCGTTGTCGGCATGCGAAGAGGAATATGAAGCGCCCACCTCACTAAACCGGTTTACCGGCACTGAAAAAGTAGCAGCAGGGTTGTATTCGAAATAATCAGAGAAATTTCTCCAGGGTGATTCCCACGCTGTAGCCTCTACATGCAATGTATCAACTCCGGCTGCATGTAATGCAATGGAAATAACAGATAATATGGATATAAAAATATATTTCACTCAAGTATTATTTTAAATATTAATAACCTTATGTTATTCTACTTCCCAGAGTTTAGGGATTGCATTTGGAATAAAGTCGGCACCCGAATTATTTGTATCCTGCAAAACTGCACGTCCATTATCCCATTTCAGAACTTTTCGACGCACGCTTTTACCAATATAAGAACCATTACAATAGGTATAACTAACATCGATGGATGAAGAAAGTGATTTGGAGCCTATAGCTCCGGCCGTTCCCAATTCCACTCCATCTAAGATTAATGAATTCGGTACCCGTACACGCGTAACCGAACTCCCCGAGGCTGTAGGAACGCTAACAGAGTTCTGAGCCAGAAAGTCAGTATAACTTCCGGGAGCTTTAAAAATAGCATAGGCATGATAACCTTTAACATGCAACACCCAAATTGTATTGGAATAACAAAAATTCCGAATCATATTGGTTACTTCGGGCACATCAACGTCTTTACCTCCATCATACCATTCAAAATCGGCTTTTAATAAATCAACAGGAGAATTGGCATTGGCAGTTTTATGATTGATACCTAATGAAGCAATAACAATGCTTGTACCCGGCTGTACCGGATAGGTGGTTCCATTTCCCGGAATGGTATACAAAGCACCAACTATCAAATCATCCGGATAATTGCTATATTCGGATACGGCACTATTACTTAAATGATTCGACTCCACAATTGAAAGGCCATCAGCATAAAGTACCGAATCGGAATTATTGTAGATTTCGATATACTGATCCTGATAATAACTACCATTGGCTGGTGTTGTGCTACCTGTAAAGTAAATTTCCTGAATCACAAAACCATTTCCCTTTTGGGCTATCTGCAACGGAACGGAGAGT
Source organism: Bacteroidales bacterium (assembly GCA_015654525.1). GTDB lineage: Bacteria > Bacteroidota > Bacteroidia > Bacteroidales > Paludibacteraceae > Paludibacter. The sequence goes on along the minus strand of JAATGT010000305.1, from coordinate 4,552 downwards.
GCTACCTGAACTCCCTTTACCAATGATTTTTCAAGTAATCCCCGAATATCCACCGTTTGCGTATAAGTTTGCTGGGCACTACCGCCAGACACCGTTGTTGTCAGGGTTTTCTGTCCGGTGACTTCCACATTATACACACCTTCTTCGATGGAAGCAGTAACCACACCCGCAGTATCAGTAATCAGACTTTGTGAATGCCCCGTGGCAATATTCGTCAACTTCACCTGATAACCATCTTTACCTCCTGATAATGCATCAGCGGGCAACGAAATAGTTACTACAGTTTTCGTAAATGGCACTTCTTGCAGTCGACAAGCTGCAAATAACACTACCAGAAATAGTAAAAGTATCATTCCGGAACAGGAAACAGTCGGCAGCTTATTTATAATAGTCTTCAACATAACATTTTTTTATAATTTAATCTGAACCTCGGCACCCATAAACGGAGTTACCCATTTCTGTGTCGATACACCAAAACGGGTTGTGTAACGGGGATTATAATCCAACAGTCTGTTCACAAAAAAAGAAAGTTTCAGATTATTTCCGATTTCCTTTATTACCTTCAAATTCACTTCGAGCGATATAGGTGTACTTTCCGTATTGAAATAGGCCGATGAGAAAGTTTCAATCAACGATTTAAATGCCGCGCTTTGCTTTTCAACATCGGTAAATGCGTGTGTAACGCCGTTTAAATCAATATACGAATCGGGAATACCACTATATTCATCCATTTTGTAAGAAGTATACCAAACAGACTGGATGGAAGTAGAAAAAAGTAAGCGCTGTTTAGGAAAATGAGTATTGAAGAACAAAGTAGTATTAAACTGCTCCTGCACTTTACTGTCATTTCCGGCATTGAATACTGCCACATAAGGATAATAGTCGCCATTTGTTACAATATTGGGATACTCATAACGTGGCTGGCTTATGTCATAATGAGTCCGGAACCAGGCTCCATTAACTACAATTTCGGTATTGATCGGCTTTATTTCCTTAGTAGAAAACTGATATTCAACTCCCTCTTTTACCAACTTTGCCGCATTGGTTGTTGTGGAATAAGAAAGAAACATCGACTTATTAGTGTATGTAAAATCATTAATCGTAGGTGTAGCTGTTCCCGTGTATGAATTGGTGTCGTATAGTTTATAAGTCTGAGGAAAATAAAGAGTTTGATCCTCGAAACCATTATTTTCCGTTTCTCTGAAAGCTGTAACGCTTAAAGACACATCTCTGTAATTAAAATCAAATCCCGCTTCAAACTTTCGGTTACGTGCCGGAGTAAGCTGATAGTTTGTACGATCTTTAATAGTTGTCTGAAGATAAACCAACCGGTTGCTTTCGTTCGACGTAGAATAATAGTTTAGCTCCGAAATATCATAATAAGCTTTTTCGGGATAAAGCTGCAAAGCAGTAGGAAACTTCAACTGATCGCCCATGCCGGCTTTCAATCCAACTTCGAGCGATTCGCCCAAAAATTGAAATGCAGGCAACTGATAATTAATATTCAACCTTGGCTCTACATAAAACTTATGGTACATGGCACTTTGAGCAGACAGATTACCCAGGCTTGTACCACGCAATCCCGCTGTGATTCCCAGTTTTCCATTTCCAATATTAGCTCTGAAATTATCCTCGGCAAAAACAGTTGATTTCTGTAAAGAAGGAACATCTTTGGGTGCTCTCGGACGGCTCGAAGAACTTTGGGTTGGGTAAGGCGGTGTAGTCAGATCATAAATACTACCATCTCCGAAATTCTTATCCAGCCTGAATTCAGCTCCAAACAATACATTATTAGACGTTTTTCCAATATGAGGATGTAAGTAGGTAGTCAGTTGGGAATAAAAATTAAACGGCTTACCATCCACTTTATAGGTCGACAAATATTCCGATGGAAGATAGAAACCCACAGATTCTCCTTCGGTATTGCTGAGCGTAATACCCATGGGTGAATTCAGCGTTACCGTTTTGGTACGTTTTAATACATCCTGGGCATAATTGGCCGAAACTGTATATTCCAGCTTATACAATATCCCTTTATTTATATTCCATACACCGGAATTGTTGAATCGAAAGCTTTTATAATCCGACTTATAATTATCCTCCTTATTCATAATATCCGGATCGGTAATCTGCTTATCTATTGTTCCGGTAAAAGCCAGTTGAGTGCTGGATAAAAACACTTTATTAAATAGCTTTTCATAATTCAGATTGGAAGTAATCCGTTCATACTGATCAAAAGGACTCCGCTGATCGGCCACATACTTCGTATAATCAATACCAAAGTTCAACGTTCCTCCATCTTTGGGCAAACGATAGCCTTTTCCGACATAAACCAGTTTATCCAACGGATCCGACTTCACACGAATGCTAAGTGGTGTTTCACCCTTTTTTGATTTAATGATAATAGCTCCACTGGTGAGATCGCCATATTTAACCGAGGGAATACCCCGAATAACCTCTACTTCATCTACATGATCGGTAGATAACTGACGTAGATCCACTCCCCCGTTCACCGTACTTTTATCGTTGCCCACATCCGACGAAGTTGTTCCATAAAACGACTGCATATTATAATCGTTCGACAAAGGAACACCATCTACTATAATAGCCGTTCCCAAAGCTGTATTAACATCCGAACCAGCCTGACGCATAGAAACCTGGTTAGCTTCATTAAGTTTCGAATCGGTCAATAATCCGCCTGGCAACAGTTGTAATACATCCGCTATACTGGATGGTTGCAGATGTTCAATAGCAGCCAACTTAATCGTAGATGTTGTCGAGGATTGCTTTTTTTCACGTGCCATCACATTCACTTCTTTCAACTGCAGAGAAGTTTTAGTAATAAAGAGATTTGTTTTCAACGACCGGTCCACCCGGATAAGAGTATCCAGAGCTTCGTAACCTAAATACGTAACCCGTAAATGGTATGTTCCCGAAGGAACATTTCGAATCTCGAAAAAGCCTTGTGCATCTGTAAAAGTGCCCTGCGCCAGCTCATTGACATAGATAGTTGCTAATTCAGTGGAAATATGCGTCTCTTTATCTTTAACCACCCCCGACACTTTGTAGTTTTGGGCCGTTGTAAAAGCAGACGCCATCAGCAATGAGAAAGCAATGATATAGGATTGGAGATAGTTCATGAATTAATCAAAAAAATAAAAAGTGTATGCTTTTTGATATAAAGTTCGGTGTACAATAATATTTAATGACCTGCTGTTTGAAGGCAATATTCATATAAACATTTCTTTTACCAGCAACTAAGTAATGGTACTACTTCATATCAAAAAGTGTTGTTATCAAAATAATGTGTGTTCGATATAAAAAAAATCAATCAAACTAAAACAGGTATTTTATTGATATTTAAGTTCTAACGAACTAATCTTTATATCGAACTCACATTAGAATAGCGTTGCATTTATTTTACCAGTACCTTCGTATTCTGACCTTTCACCGACACGGCATAAAATCCGGGGGAAAGAGCTACAAAAGTTTTATCCGATGATAAAGTTGTCTGTTTTACCAACTGACCTAATACAGAGTAAATAGTAACACTCTGACCTGCTGTAGCAACAATAACAATTCCATTATCCGACGAGTATACATAAAATGCGTCTTTTACGTTTTCTACTCCGGAGCCTATATCATAGGTTCGCGTAAACTGTGTGGCAGCCACATTGCCGTTTGTGGCAGCATCAGTAGCAACACCGGCTGCAATATCTACCGTTACAAGTCCTAAAGTTGCAGGTACAATATCTACTGTATAAGTACTGCCATTTACAGCTATAAAATTAGTGGCACTACCATTGCTTACGCTTAAGTCAGAAACCGTAAAACCGCTGACATCCCCGCTAAAGGTGATGGTAACAGGAATTGGATTGACTTTGGTAGTTGAAGTAGTAACCGAACTTATTGTTACTGTGGGAGGCACAAGATAGGTACGTGCAAATTGTGTGGCAGCCACATTGCCATTTGTAGCGGCATCGGTAGCAGCGCCGACTGCAATATCCATCGTTACAAGTCCCGAAGCCGCAGGAATAATATCGGCAGTATAAGTACTGGCATTTACAGCTACAAAGTTGGCGGCACTACCATTGCTTACAGTTAAGTCAGAAACCGTGAAACCGCTGACATCCTCGCTAAAGGTAATGGTAACAGGAATAGGATTAACTTTGGTAGTTGAAGTAGTAGCCGAACTTATTGTTACTGTGGGAGGCACAAGATAAGTACGTGTAAATTGTGTAGCAGCTACATTGCCGTTTGTAGCAGCATCGGTAGCAGCGCCGGCTGCAATATCCACCGTTACAAGTCCCGAAGCCACAGGAATAATATCGGCAGTATAAGTACTGGCATTTACAGCTACAAAGTTGGCGACACTACCATTGCTTACCGTTAAGTCCGAAATCGTAAAACCACTGACATCCTCGCTAAAGGTAATGGTAATAGGAATTGGATTGACTTTGGTAGTTGAAGTAGTAGCCGAACTTATTGTTACTGTGGGAGGCACAAGATAAGTACGTGTAAATTGTGTAGCAGCTACATTGCCGTTTGTAGC
>JAATGT010000180.1 GCA_015654525.1 Bacteroidales bacterium | reverse complement strand
TTCTTTCGAATTGCCCTGGTAGGTTCCAAATGGCATATCAACTACTACTAAAGCTCGTTTTACACCTCTTACAACGGACTTTGCCAAAAATATCATTTGGTCAAGTGTAATTGGAAGTGTGGTGATGTTTCCACACATAACGTTAGAGGCAGAATCACCTACTAAAATTATATCTACTCCTGCCTGATCTACAATAGTTCCCATTGTATAATCATACGCTGTTAACATACTTATTCTTTCACCACGTTGTTTCATTTCTAACAACCTGTGAGTTGTTACTCTTCGTGAGTCTTCGCTGTGTATCGACATGATATATTTGTTTTGTTGATTAAGGCTGCAAAGATATATATATATTATTTCCAATTCTCAATTTTCATTGCAAATTATTTAGTCTGAATATACTATATTCAGCTAATGAGATTATTAGGGCATTTGTATTAATATGTGTCTTTTTATTTATATTTTTCGCATTTTAAACTTATCTTTGCAAGCAATTTTTTTATCTATACGCTTGTCGGAATTGACGCTATCAGGCATTTGCCAGAATAAAATTATTCGTAATTTGAAAGTGATAATTTGTGTGTAAATTCTTTCATTTATAGGTGGCAAACACCTTTTTGCAAAAAGAAGTTTCAACGAAGATGATTGGATCAGTAAATATTAATTTTTTCATTTTAAATGTTTTATTTAAATAAAGTATTTCACAATTTTCCGTTTTTATCAATCTTGGTTTCATTTATTATAGGCTTTAGTTTTATGCCTTTGGTATTGAACATTGCCAAAAAACGCAATTTTGTAGTTAAGCCTAATAAAAGAACTTCGCATGAAGGAGCAATACCTAATATTGGTGGAATTAGCATATTTATTTCATTCTTACTGACCGTTTTTCTATTTACATATCCGATATTTGCAGAATTGCAATATACAATTTTAGGTGTTTTTATCATTTTGATTGTAGGTTTTGTTGATGATTTGATTGATATAAAACCGGGTTGGAAGTTATTTGGTGAATGTGCATCTGCATTTTTTCTGATAGTTGTATCCGACATTCGATTGTCTAGTTTACATGGCTTTCTGGGAATAACAGAATTGCCTCTTGGGGTAAGTTATAGTTTGTCGCTGTTCGTGTTTATATTAATAATAAATGCACTCAACCTAATTGATGGAGTGGATGGCCTTGCTTCCGGTTTAGGTATAATGTATTGTTTGTTTTTTGCTGTCTATTTTAGTTTAACGTCTAATGTAAACCTTGCAATTTCTGCATTTGCAATGGTTGGCTCATTGGCTGTTTTTTTTATATACAATGTCTTTGGTAGAAAACGGAAGATATTTATGGGCGATTCAGGAGCTTTGTTGTTAGGTTATATGATTGTCCTGTATGTTTTTGAATTTTGCGAAATGAACGCTCATTCTTCATTGCCCGCAAAGTTTCGTATGTCGGCATCGCCGGCAGTTGCTATATGCATTCTATCAGTACCATTGTTTGATACAATGCGTGTTGTATTGACAAGAATAAAGAATGGAGTATCTCCATTTCGACCCGATCGAAATCATGTTCATCATTTGTTGCTTAAAACGGGCTTAAAACATCGTCAGGTAACTTTTGTTTTATTATTAATTTCTTTAGCATATATCTTTCTGGGTATTGTTGGTCGAAACTGGTCCATTGGATTGTTAGTTTCAATTGCATTTTTACTTGCAACGGTGCTTACTTATATCTTGTGGCGCATTGTTGATAAAAAGTCATTACAAAAAGAAATAGAGTGAATCAAACATCGTTTTTGTTTGAAAAATACTGAATTATCCCGAAAGTTATATATATGATTTCTGTAGAACAACTTACTGTTGAATTTGGTGGTTCGCCACTTTTTGATGAAATTAGTTTTTTGGTCAATCCAAAAGATAAAATTGCGTTGGTTGGGAAAAATGGAGCAGGTAAAACTACTTTGCTTCGTATTTTCTCAGGAAAACAACTTCCTACCAAAGGAAAAATAACTATTCCAAAGGATCTTACTATTGGTTATTTGCCTCAGCACATGATTCACAATGAAGGTACGACGGTGATGCAGGAAGCCGAAAAAGCTTTTGAGCATATCACCGATTTGCAACTTGATATTGAACGAATGAACGTGGAGCTGGTTGAGCGAACCGATTATGAGAGCAATGCATACCAGGAACTTCTGGAACGACTGACACAGGCCAATGAACGTTTGCAAATAATAGGCAACGGAAATTTTTATGCGGAAATAGAAAAAACATTATTAGGTCTGGGTTTTCTGCGTACCGATTTTGACAGGCAATGTTCCGAGTTTAGTGGCGGTTGGCGTATGCGTATAGAGCTTGCCAAGATATTGCTGCAACGTCCGGATGTATTGTTGCTCGATGAACCGACCAATCACCTGGATATTGAATCTATTCAGTGGCTCGAAAACTTCCTGACTACATCGAATGGTGCAATTGTTCTTGTTTCGCACGATAGGGCATTTATTGATGCAGTTACCACCCGCACCATTGAAATATCGCTGGGTAAAATATACGATTATAATGTAAATTACTCCAAATATGTACAGTTGCGTTTGGAACGGCATGAACAACAGGTGCGGGCGTATGAAAATCAACAAAAGCTTATTGCCGATACCGAAGAGTTTATAGCACGCTATCGTTATCAGGCCACTAAAGCAGTTCAGGTTCAGTCGCGCATTAAGCAGTTGGATAAACTGGAGCGACTGGAAGTGGATATGGAGGATAATTCAAAACTAAGTCTGAAGTTTCCGCCAGCTCCCCGGTCCGGGAGTATTCCTGTTGAGATAGAACATCTGTCTAAAGCGTACGGCGATTATTTGATTCTGGATAATATAGGTATGATTATTAACAGGGGCGAAAAAGTTGCTTTTGTAGGTAAAAACGGTGAAGGAAAGAGTACGCTGGTGAAGTGTATCATGGATGAAATAGAATATTCAGGCACATTAAAGTTGGGGCATAACGTCAAGATTGGTTACTTTGCCCAAAATCAGGCTTCGTTGTTGGATGAAAATCGTACTGTTTTCGAAACCATCGATTATGTGGCTGTGGGCTACATTCGGACAAAGATTCGTGATATTCTGGGAGCATTTATGTTTGGTGGCGAGGCATCGGATAAGAAAGTAAAAGTATTGTCGGGAGGGGAGCGAAGCCGGTTGGCTATGATTCGTTTGCTGCTGGAACCGGTAAACCTCCTGATTCTTGATGAGCCTACCAATCACCTGGATATGCA
>JAATGT010000187.1 GCA_015654525.1 Bacteroidales bacterium | reverse complement strand
TGTTTCAAATGGCAAAAGCCGGAAACGATCAAAACCGACGAGGCTGATTCGGCAAAGAAGTATTTGTTCATTTATTTTACATCGCGGATGTCAGATTATTTATATGCTGCTAATACCCGATTGATGAGTAATGAGGAGGAAGATGCATTGGAAAATGCTTCAAAGCAACTGCCATATACGCATGTAATGGAAGAGCTGGCAACCCATGAGATCATGAATCTGATTGATAAGACAATTGAAAGCATGTCTGATCTGACTCAGCAGATATTTATAAGCAGATGGAAAAATGGTTGTTCGGTAAAAGAAACAGCCGAACAGCTGCAGATGAGTGAAAGCTCGGTGAACGAGCGGTATAACTGGGCTATGTCTTTGGTTCGCAAAAAAGTAATCACCATGTACTCGCCTAATTCGTATACTTTGCTGGTGGGCTTGTATTTGATCACGAAGATGAAATAATTCACTCATCCTGTGAATATTCCCAATTGTCCGAAGGCTGAATCCTATTCTGAGAAAAGAAACGTCCTTCATTGTTTGTCTGGAAATAGTTAAATATGTAATTCGGTTAGATGATGTGGAGGCACCTAATAACTAAATTAAACCCCAATAGTTATAGTCTAACTATTGGGGTTTAGTTGTATGAGGAGATTGGAAAAGATACCAATTTTTCAGTCTATAGCAAGAATCTGTCGAATCTTTACCTTGTGTGCTCCATCATCTCGTTATCTGATTTTCAATCTTTGTAAAGTATCATTTAAAACCGTGCTCTCAGTGTTACACCATACGTTCTGCGCGTACCTCCTATATAGGTTGGAATACCGAAAAGTGCTCCCGAGTTACCCGCGTCAATCAGATATTTAGTGTCGAACAGGTTTTTAGAATAAAATCCTAAATCGTATAACAGCTTACTGCTTCCAAATGTGACTCCTCCACTCAAATTAGCAAGCCCATAACCTTTTTGGCTAAGTGCATCTGTATTATCATCTTCAAAGTATACTTTTGATTTATAAGTATAAGACGGTTTCAGGTAGATATAGGTTGTTTTGCTAACCGGTGTTATGTAGCTGATTCCTGCCGATAATGTATGTTTTGGGGTAAGCCGGAAGGTGTTACCGGCATACTCTTGGGTTTGCCCGTTCTCGTCTTTGTTATTGAACTTTCCGTCGATGTACCCGTAGTTGGCAAAGATAGAAGTGCCTTTATAGAAACGATATTGCAAGCCAGCTTCCACACCAAAACTGTGAGCTTTACCTGCATCTTGTGGCGTGAATTTAAGTGTCGCCGTATTCAATACATTCGATTGGAAGTGATTCCAGTCATAATAAAATACCGAGAGATCATAGGTAAAACTATTATTCAGAATTATTCCTTTCATTCCGGCTTCATAGCTCCATATAATTTCAGGTTTCAGGTAAACGGTGGAATCGGCAGCTGCATCTCCTATATCAATCACACCCGGACGGCGACCACGAGAGACACTTGCATAAAAAGATTTATTGTTGTCTATCAAGTAATTTAATGCCACCCGTCCTACATACGATAAATAATCTTTTGAAGCTGTATATTCCTTTCCTGCTGTAGACCACGATAGAACATTCGGATAATAACCTGTCAGGTATCCCAGAATGCTTGATCCTGAATTACTACTGCTGAATCCACCAAGCTGATGTTCGTACGTTCCACGAATACCTGCAGTCAGGGATAGGTTATTTACGAGCTTATACGTAGCATCGGCAAAGAGTTCGGTAGAACTGGTTGTGTTGTAGTTGGTATATGTTTCGCTGTAGGAATTTGGCAATGCACTTCCGTCGAACAGGTATAACAGTTGTTGCATGCTGGCAGGTAAAGACGAGCCGATATATGCAAGTAAGGGTTTCAGATTAGGTAGATTAGTAGTCAGATTTGCCACTCCGTTCGCAACTAAAGGTTTTGCTGAAGGAACCTGGCCCAGAAAATAGGCTGTTTGTGCTGCCGATAAATATCCTAGTTGCCCTAATTGCGTAATTGCCCCACTGAGCTGGCTTAGCTGACTGGCATACTTGGAGGCAATTACGGGTGTCAGCAGCGTATAGAATTTCTGCGGATTAGTTTGAAACGAAACTTCCTGATTTCCTTTTTCATAAAAATAACTACCCCCTAAGAATCCTGATAGCTTGTTTCTGTCGTTGAAATTAAACCGAAACTCCTGACTAAACTGATCATCTTTTTCGCGTTCGTGAAAATAGAGTGCGCGAGCCACGGTGCCATCGGCATTGAAAGCTTCGTCGGTATTAAAATGGCGAAAACCGGTCAGAGAGGTTGCCGTCCAGTTTTCCGACAAAACGCGGGTAATGGGAAGTGTAATGCTCCACACATCGCGATGAATGTATAAGGAGTCTTTAGAGCCTCCACCTAAGTCAGCCGATGAATTGGGATCCAGATCACCTCCTTTGGGAGCATAGGTTCCGCTTTTAAAACTGGTGCCAGGAGGGGTGTCATGCTGATAGTTCATAATCAGATCCATTGTTGTTTTCGAATCGGGCAGGTAGCGAATGATATCCCGAAGGGCAATGGTATTTTTCCCGTTAAGCGTTCCACCGGAGACGTTTTTGATAAAACCGTCACGCTTGTCATACGAAAAAGCAAAGCGGTTCAGAAGTTTGCCTTTTACAATTGGAGTATTGATAAACCCATTTGCAATCATCTCATTATAATTACCATATCCCAATGCTATCTCTCCCGATGTGTTATTCACCGGCTTGTTGCTTATTAAATCAATAGCTCCATTTTCGGCACTGCGCCCGAAGAGTGTTCCCTGTGGACCTTTTGCCACTTCCACACGCTCCATATCAAATAATTCCACCGCTGTACCTCTTGCCTTCGAAATGGAGATACCATCCTGAAATGCAGAAACACGTTGTTGTACCCTCGAGTCGCCATCGTCGGAAGTAACACCACGTATCACAAAGCTGGCATTGTTAGGGCTCTGAATTTGCACTTGCAATCCGGGAACATATTGTGATAAGGCATCCATTTCGGTAATACGTAAATTCTTCAGCGTGTTGCCTGTAAGTGCCGTAATGGCAATCGGAACTTCGGTAGGGCGCTGAGTCCGTTTCTGTGTTGTAACTGTTACTTCTTCCAGTTGTCTGTTTGACTGTTGCATCTTTATCTCTAATTTCGGCATCGATTGAACAACTGTTACATTCTCCGAATAGTTTGTAAGCCCAGCATAGGATACATGCAACATGTATTCGCCGATAGGAACATTTTTGAATACAAAATTTCCTTTGCTATCGGTAACGCCGGAATAGGTTTTGGCAGTGCCATGCAGAGAAACATGAGCCCCGCTTAATAATTCATCATTGGCATATTTTATCTCGCCGGTAACAAATTCATTCTTTTGCACTTGACCGAACACTGAGGTAAGGGCAAATGCAACTAATAACCATGTCAGTAATAATGTACGCATCTTAATTATATAGTTTTAATTTATGAATCGCGGAAATATAAGTAGTTACAAGTGAATAGTTACAAGTCTGTTTATCTGAATGTTGATTCTTGAAACCGAATCATTAACTATGATTGATTACCTAAGTAAATGATAATTATTATTGATATGTTTTTTACCACAATAGTTCACACTAGTTTTAAATAGAAGATATAAGACTAAGAACACATAGTATTATCCTGAATACCGGGATAATTTCAGACTGAGCAAAAGTATTGTCAGATACTTTTACTATGTGACCTAAGTCTTTTTCCCCCATTATTTCTATGTGTGCTATGTGATAGAAATATATCATTAAATATTGAAAACTACTTATGTAGTCTGATACTGCTTGTTTATCTTCTCAATTTTATTTTCATTCCTACCGGATTGTGATCGGAATAAGCAAAGCCGGCATTAATACCTTTCACCTCTAACAACTCTATATTGGGCGAAACGAAAAAGTAATCGATCACGGTGGTATAGGTAGTTTTCGGATCAAAAGCATGATTGTTTTTCCGGTTCGATGGAGTAGTGTTGTCGGTCGCATACTTCCAACCGGGGATATAAACAGGATTATTCTTCAGCAGGTACAAAGGGTCATTTTGTTTCTCTTTCTCCCACTTATGAATATTAAAATCGGGAGGAGCTATGTTCCAATCGCCACCCAGCACCACATAATTTCCTTTCCGGTATTCGGCTTCCATCAATTTTCGGGTTAATGCCATTTGCTCTACTTTTACTTTACCTCCCTCGTCATAAGCCTCAAAATGCGCATTGATAACGATTAGCTCTTTTCCGTTCGAAAGTCTGAAGCGTTGCATCAGTAAGCATCGCTGAAGATAAAACAGCTTCCGTGGAAAGTCGGTGATATTGGGCAATGCAACACGTTGTGATGCTATGGGACTGAATTTAGAGCAGCTAAGCAATCCACCATAAATACGTCCCAACGGGTGTAAAAGTGGTTCGGGCAGAAATTTTACATCATAATTAAGGGCAAAAACAGCGGCATCATTCCATAGCGTTTTTTTGATTCCGTCTACTTCATCAATGTAATGGCTGCGTTTACTTTTTCGATCAACTTCCTGAAAAAACAGAAAGTCAGCATCTGCATGCTGCTTAACTGTTGTATAGATTCCCTGCGTATATTTTTTTACCCAATCTTCAGGGGCAACTGACATGGTGCCGCCGTCGTAAAAGAAATCAGTCTCAGCTCCCAATCCGCCATACCCGATGTTCCATGTCAAAAAAGTAAGTACTGAGTCTTGAATAATAGTCGGCGCCGAAGTTGATTTCGGATACAATAGGTCTAAGTTTTCCACTGCTTCCGGACGAAATTCGGTCATGTACGCCAGCAAAATGGTACTACCTAAATACAACACAGGCAATGCAATAACAATAATCAAAATCAGAACTCCCTTTTTCATTTACTTGCTTACAAAATGTAGCTGCAATGATAGATATAAGAAATAACATAAAAACTTCAACCGAATTAAAATCGTGTTACATTTATCTGCTAAAGATTGCGTTTCTATTTTTATAGGTAGAATTCAGTGCACTTAAGTACTTAGATAAATATAATGTCGTATAAGTAAATCTAATGGAAAAAGAATAGAACGCATATATTGCAGAGCTATAATTTTTTACATAGAAGTGGTTGAAGTTCGACATGTAAGTGGAAATATTTTTTTATAAATAGCATGTAAGCAGTTGATAATATTACTATAACACAAACTGAATAGGCATAGGAATGTGCCTGACACATAAATAGCCCGATGATAATGGCTGCCTGCGTGGTTATATATAACAAAGATACTTTTAGGTGGGGAATGCCTAATTCGTTTACCATTAACTGGTGAAGGTGCATGCGATGTGCTATGAATATATTTTCTTTTAGTATCAGACGATGTATAATAGTCAGGACGACATCTACTCCATAAACCCCTAGCAGGATCAGATAACTCAGACTTCCGGTACGAATGATGAGTTGTCCCAGCATAAAGAGCAACGTAAATCCGGCAGATAGAGCCCCCACGTCACCAGCAAAGCAACGGGTTTGACTTCTGAAATTGAATATGGTGAAAGTCAATAAACCCAGCATAAATGCATAGATGAGCTCATTATCGATAAAAGTAACCCGGTGCAAATTAATGTAACACAATGCTCCGGCTACCAACAGGCAATATCCACCGGTAAGTCCGTTAATGCCATCCATAAAATTAAAGGCATTCAGTATGCCGATACCGAAAATTACAATTACAATGTCCAACTGCCAGGGGAGCATAAATAAGTTCCATTGATAAAACATTAATAACATGGCTATAACTTGTACCAACAACCTAGGTTTGACAGGCAGAGAACGAATGTCGTCGGCAAAGCTAATCATGGCGATTAGCGTCAATCCCCAAAAGAAATAAGGATAATTGAAGCCTTTGAAGAAAAAATAGAATGCGACGCTAATATAAAACACAATACCTCCTCCCCGGAGGGTGATGCATGAGTGAGAGCTACGCTTGGTAGGTATATCGATAATATTAAAGCGATCGGCCAGTTCAAAGTATATCAGTTCGATTGCAAGTAGTGTAATAAAAAGAAAGATGTAGATCATGATTTTAATTTAAATAGCAGTCTCCTTTCCCCTGTGAAGAGTATGAAGCCCTGTTTATTTGCAGAAACTATTAAACCTGAGTTCGGTATAAGCTCTGGCTCATTTCCAAACTATATAATTGAATATTACGGTGCACTGCACCTAATGATGATAAAACGATGCTAAATGCTACAAAGATTCTGGGACTCTGTCCCTCAAAAGGTGCAGAGCACCAAACTATTTGTAGAAATTAGTCAGACATATAAACCATAGGTGCAGCGCACCGACATATTGTATTTTGTATAAGTCTGAAAAACAAGATATATTATTAAGTTGATCCTATTTTACCATTTAGTTCTTACCCCGAATTCAGGTTATTAAAGTCCTATCGGACTTACTATAGAACTGTCGTATGCATTGTCATCCTGCAGGCTGCGTGCAGCCACTTTTGGGATGCCAATAAACAGGAGAGCCAGTCAGTATGCTGTTTGTAAGTGAATATTATTGCCGTAAAAATACTATAACTATTATTGCCATTGTGCCCCAAAGTACCAATCGCAGGCATAAAGCAACAATGCCTGGATGTTTATACAATAGGTCTTTAATGTGGATAATTGGATTCAACATTTGATTTAATTATAAATGATCAATTATTGATGGTCTATAATAAAAGTTACTTTTGCTATTTTCGAAAATGGAATGTAGCATCCACAGCTATAAGATAAGCCCTCGCAGGAATATCATTCTGGTAGAAAGATTCATTTTTTAGTTTATCATCTTGTCTGCTTTTTAGGAGTGTAACCAACTGCCTCCGCCTTGCAGCAAAGAGCAGTTGGAGACCTCCAGAGAAATCAAGTAAAAATCAAAGAACTGCATTTCACAATGCCTGTTCAATGGATAGAATAACCAACTAACGGTTTCTAACCTTTCAACAAAGGGTAGTTGGTTACTTCCACGAAAATCAAGTAAAAATCAAAGAACTACATGTGCTGCGTCACAATGCCTGTTCTTTTTCGGTTATATGCCCCGGCAGATCGGAAGCACGGATAATAATTTTGTCACCGGTAAGCATATTGTTATCGGCTGTGGCAGTATAAACCCATTGTAAACCTCCGGCGGTAGGTTGTGCCACGCCGTGTTCCACTTCCGTGCCGTCCTCATTGAGAATGGTAACAGATACTTCGGCGACTTTAAAATCGTCGGTAACGGTGATGGTAATGATACTACCCACCTTACCTGTGTACTTACTGAAGTTGATTTCTTCAATATCCGGAGCATGCATGAAATCGGCAACTGCTACGTTATAAGCCGATTCGCCTTCGTCGGCAGCATCTTTGTAAGCCTGCCTGGTTTCGGGGCTGGTAAGTGCCGATTTGGCGTAAATAGTAGCTTGTTGAAAGCGTTTCTGCTGCTCTTTTTGAGCTGCGGACAATTCTCCGGTACGTTCTTTGGGCGTGTTTGCCACAACGGTTTTTCCATTTCTGTTGCGAAATACGATGAGATCGCCTACTTTGCCACTCAATCCGTGAGTGATGATGTTGTTTTTTGATTCAGCCATAACTTTAATTTAGTTGACAGTTAATAATTGATAATTGATAATTATTTTGGATATTTATAGAGTTTTGTTTGAATATTGTTGCATTTGGCTTTTTGCTTAGCTGTATCTAGTCTGTACCTAGTCTGTATGCTATCTGTATCTTGAGTATATATGAGAATTTATGCAGAGCAAAGAGTAAAGAACAAAAATTAAAGAACAAAGAGCAAATATTAAAGATTAAAGAGCTTTACTCCTTTAACTTCATATCTGCTATAGTTTTATTTTTATCGACACTACCTTGCGATGAACCAAAGTAGAAACTGAACACCTGGGTCAGAATGGTGCTTAGCACCCCTAACACATACAACACCACATCTTTTACTTCGGCTTTAATCGCGTCGTTGCGAAAAATGATAATGTAAAAGAGCACAAAAGTGAGCAGGGTACTGCCAATAGCTAGAAAAGCCGTTATGTTTTTCGATAAGAATCCGGCATTTGTATTGGTCTCTACTTCGGCGCTCCGCTTCCGAGCACTATCCATGTCGGCCAATGTGTTTTTGCGATCTTCTATACCCAGCTTTTGCTGGTCGAGCTGAAATTGCATTTCTGCCTTTTTTAGTTCGTACTCTTGCTGCAACACTTCCTCTTTGGAAGTTGTCAGTTTATCTATCGTGTTGCCTACACTGTCGACCAGCTTTCCGGCACCACCGGCGAATATATCGGATAAGAAACTCATAATAGTAAAGCCCCCTAAATCCCCCATGGGGACTTGAAGACCAAGTTTATAAAAGGATTATTATTTTAAAATCGCTAAATTCCATAATTTCAACATTGTAAACCTCGTAAATCTAAGCTGAGGCATTTCAGAGAAAATGTCTTTAAGTCCCCCATGGGGGATTTAGGGGGCTGCTTGTCTACTATTCAAGAGCCCTACACACCCAACCATACAAATATTTCCGACTGGTGGGTCGCTTTTTGATGATAGATACGTAACGGGCTATTTTGGCCACGGTGAAAGCTGCCAGAAAATGATCGGGATCGAAGGCATTGATTTTTTCGATCGACTGCGGCCCGATCACTCCATCCGCGGTAGCATCGACGACTATTTGTGCCAACAGAGCACTCATCTGTACACCTGCATTTACACCAAAATCGAAGATGGAGTTGGCTACCAGTTGGTTGTTGATGTTATCGGCATTGAACGTGTCCCAGAAATTCACCTGATAAAATAAGGCTATTTCTTCTTGTAGTTTTACATCTTTTTCCAGATTAGCAGGAAAACCAGATTGACCTTTACTCATATCGATTCGCACCCAGCCGCTCCATTTACTGTGCCTGTTGCGGGCAATACCTTTGTACGTTTCACCACCCAGATCGTCGGGATCGTTTACATATTCGCCCTCATGGGCAAGCACTTTCTGAAGTGCCGGGAGAAATTCAGCCATAGCTTTATTTAATTCAGAGTAGTCTTCTAAATCCAGACCTCACCCCTGACCCCTCTCCTTGAGGAGAGGGGAAAAGAGAGGCGGACTTTAAGACCAAGTTTATTTTTTAGAAAGTATTAACATCCAATTGACAATTCATAATGTTGAGCTGAATTGTTGTTTCATCTTTTTTGTTTCCGCAAGCTAACTCAATAGTTTACGAGTCTTGAATGTACCGTTACCAACGGTGAACCAGTAATCCCTGTAACGATGGTATTAATCATGCACGGCACACTAAAGAAAAAGCGTGTAAACCTTGTTTATTGGTTTACACGCTTTTTTATTGAATTTTACTTGTAGTACTACTTATTTGGGTGTCGACTGATAGATGTCAGGAAATCTGCGACTGAAATAATCGGGTAACCTATCTGCCATTATAATCAATTTCCCTGTTTTAATTTGCAAGATGTTTGCATATACATCACCCTGTTTTGAGTTATCCACAATCAGAATATTGTCGAAAAAGGAATAATGGGCATTCTAGTTATTATATCCAGCTTTCCATTTATAAGCAATGGTATAGTCGCTTACAAAATGACCTTTAAATTCAGTTCGTACCTGTTCCTGTGCCTGGCAATTTCCTGATTTTCGAGGCAAAAGAAAATAAGATTGATTATAAGTAATAGGAATTAAATAATGTCCTATTTTTCAGAAAATCGTTAGACGATACGGTTGTAATTTCAAGTCCCCTTCAGGGGATTTAGGGGCGGTATTAAAGTCTATTTTCCGCCCCAAGCCCCTAAAGAGGATGTTAAATAGTATCGTCTTTGAAAAATTAAAATGGTACATTATATTCATTCCATTACTTATAACTGTTTTTCTTGAATATCTCTGCCCAATAAAGGGGATTCGTATCAAAATTTGTTTCGTAACAAAAATCAACTTTATTGGTTAATGCTTCGTCAACAGCTTTTTCAAATATTCCGGTCGTTTTGTTTCTTGCAAGTTCCTCTCTGAGTTCACTATCGGGCAATTGATTATAATACTCCAAAAAGAGCTTGTCGTAATCGAATGAGATTAAACCTTCGGGTAAGAAAGAGGGCGCAAAGGTTGATTTTCCGGCACCATTACATCCTGCGATGATTGTCAAAACGGGCATTTACCTGTAATGCATTAAAATGTTCCTTACTCAATAGTCCTTTTTGTTTTCTCTCTTGAAACAAAGTCTCTTTCGGAAGCACCTGTGTATTCAAGATTTCCCTTGCCTTTGCCATTTGGTCGATAACTTTGATCCCTGTAATTATTTTTTGCTTACTCATAGAGCCCACTTTTTTGTTTGTTTATAATTTGTCGTCTAACAATTTTTCAACAGATAAAATAATTCTAAGTAGTTACAAGTTACAATATTGTAAACCTGCACTTTGTTCTCATAAAACAGATCTTTAAATATTATTTCTTACTTATAAAAAGATCTTGGTAAAGATAATACTTATTTTTCAATAAGCGATTTATTGCGTGTAAACCAATACGTCAAAGAACGCTTCTTTTCTGTTCCCGCAGGCTAAGCCAATACCCTGTGGGATTTTTATTTGTATCGTTTGGAACGATGAATCGGTACGCCTTCGTTGCAAACGAGGGGTAGCGATGAAGACATTCATGATTGTAGGAAAATAGAACGTCCTGCAAGGCTCCGAAATTAGTTGGAGTGCAGGACGGAAAAATGATTAAATAAGGGTAAGAAGGTTATTGCCGGATTAGCTTTTCGATAGCTTCTATGAATGCTTGTGCGTCGGGAACTAGTCTTTCTACCGTTTCGCGGTCGAAAGATAAAAAATCGTCATAATCGCCACTGTGCCGCTTGTCAAAAAGCTCCGAATAGGTGATATTATAACTCCGGGAAAGTTTGCCATTTACTATAAAGCTCATACCAAACATCTGTTTTACGCCGGAATGCGTATGTGCCTGAATATTATTTTTTGCAAGCAAAGCCGATACGGCATAATAACAGGCATAGTATAAACGATTTATAGCCGTATTGTAATGATCTTTTTCAAGCATATCCATCGCTTCCTGAACGGTCTCTTTTGCCCGTTCCAAGCGGTATGACACAAGTGCCACAATCATTTCTTCTGTTAGCTCTTCTTTCATAACACAACCCCTTCATTCATTACATTCACATAAAAAGGTGTTTTGAAAGGCCGGTTTTCCCAGTTGGACTTAGGAAGGATGATGGAGCTGATTATTACACCGGTTTCCAATGATAAGTCGCTTAGTTGACCGATAATTTCTTTTTCTTCTTCTACAGGTATTTTTGTTTTATCTACCAATATCAGTAAGTCAATATCGCTGTCGTGACGTGCATCCCCCCGTGCTTCGCTACCATAGAGTATAGTTTTTGCATCAGGGCTTATTCGTTTGAGTGTCTCTTTAATTCGCTGTACTATTTTAAGTCGTCTCATAACACGCTCCTTTATATTCTCTGCCACAAAGATAATCATTATTTCCATTTTCCAATATATCAAAGAACGCTTCTTTTTGTTCCGGCAGGCTAAGCCAATAGCCTGTGGAATTTATATATGTATCGTTTGAAACGATGATCCAGTAACCCCTCGTTATAAACGGGGTAGTGATGATATTAATCATGCACGGCACACTAAAGAAAAAGCGTGTAAACCTTGTTTATTGGTTTACACGCTTTTTCAATTCGTTATATTGCTAAGAAGACCTATTTTATGTTTAGTGTTTTATCATTCCGCCTTTCGTCCCAGATGCTTAATACTACAAGGGTTGTTTTAGTAAGCTCATAGAATAACAAGTAATCGCGAATAATCTTTACCCGGACGTTTTCAAAAGTAGTTTTCCTACCTGTGTTTGGGTGAAGTGCAGTTAATTGTAGCGTATCTCTTATTAGGTTGTTCAGTTTTATACTGTAAGTTTTCGACTGATTTCGGTCTATCCAGTAAGCAAGGATTTCTTTCCGCTCCTCATTGGCTTTTTGTGTTCAAACTACTTTCCGTCTAGCCATTGGTCGATTGCTTCGTCTGCTTGTTGTTCAGATAATACATTGCCTGCAAAATACTCCGCTTTTGCTTCGCTTACTCTTTGATGCTGCTGCGGATTGAGTTCGTAAGCGTCTTTATCGAGTTCAAAATCGAGCAACCTTCGAAGTTCCTCTATAATTCGGGGTTCTTCTGTATTTGCAATACGACTAATTAAATCTATTTTCAATTCGGCTGTACTCATGATGCTGATTAGATGATTGTAAATTATTGAGCATTGTAAAATACAACGGATATTTTAGATTCCTATTTCGATTTCTTTCTTTTCCACATATCTTTCTTCAGTTTCTCCGGATTTTGGCGGCAATCGAATACGGCAACAACATAGATGATGTCATCTGCTATATAATAAACAAGCTTGTACGTGTTGCGGACGACTAAGGAACGATATAACTCTGTGAATTCTGACAATAAAGGCTCTATTGGTGCCATTTCCGAAAAAAGCAACAAATGCTCCGCTTCATCAAGAATGTCGTTATAGGCAGAAACAGCTTCCATTTCGCTTTTATTGTTAACAAAAAGATATATATTTTCTAATTGTGTAACAGCAAAAGCCGTCCAAATGAGTCTCATATTCTTGGATGTTTTTCCCGTAATTGTTGCTGTGTATATATGTTTCCGTTTTGGATATCTTCCTTCGAATGCAGCACGGCATTTGTTAACGTTTTTTTTGAGTATTTTTCTATAGGAAATGTTTGCTTTTCTTCGCTGAGCAAGTCTTCTATTTTATCTAATAATAATTCATCCTCCACGTTAAGAAGACGGCGAAGGATGCCCATCCGTTTGGTTTCTAACTTTGCGGTATTCATAATTGCTTCGTATTAAAGATTACAGTTGCAAATATACTACTTATTTTTTTATTGCGTGTAAACCAATATATCAAAGAACGCTTCTTTTTGTTCCCGCAGGCTAAGTCAATAGCCTGTGGGATTTTTATGTATATCGTTTGAAACGATGATCCAGTAATTCCTCGTTGTAAACGAGTAATCAGTGATTAATGCTAATCAGGAGTTGAAGGCAAGTATATATTACTTCTGATAAGTTATTTCCCGTAGGGAATACATATCAATAGAAAATTAGAAAAGCTCAATCAATTCCCCGTAGGGGATAAACATAGAAAAACGTGAATGCCCTACGGACTATTTTTTCAACTCCTGATTCGCATGATTCGCAATCACTAATCACTAACCATTATTTGATCATTTTTACGGTTGCCTGTTTACCGGCGGCATCGGCATACCGGGCGATATATATGCCGTTGGATAAACCGGATACGCTTACTGTAGTAGCCGTACTGTTAGCCGTAACTGCTTTTATCGCCACTGTTTTACCGGTCAAATCCGAGATAACAATACTTGCTCCGTCACCTGCCAACCCGAAAGAGAAGCTGGCTTCGTCGGCTACAGGGTTAGGCTGCACGCTGAACGAAAAATCGTTTTCGGCTGTTGGAGCATTATTCGCGGTGTTTAGATTCACAGTTATCGCAAATTCCACGCTTTTGGCACCGTCGGCGGATGCTACAGTGATAAGGGCTGTACCTACCGAAATAGCACTCAGGTTGCCGTTATTGTCCACCGTGGCGACGCTTGTGTTATCGCTGCTCCAGTTTACGCCGGTATTGCTGGCATTGGTGGGCGACACCGTGGCGGTGAGTTTTGCCGAACTACCTTGCAAAAGGGATAGTCCAAGGCGGATAGCGCTAACCTTTATTCCTTCTACCGTCAGGGTAGCCGTTACGGGTGTAGCTGCACTGTAGATGCCGTTACCAGCCTGTGAGGCGGTGATGGTAGTAGTACCGATACCAACGATATGAACCGCGCTACCACTGATGGTGGCTACCGAGGTATTGGAGCTGACGTAAGTTACGGGCAAACCGCTGGAGGCTGTAGCTACCAGGTTGAAATCGGCATCTCCTATTATTTTGGTTACATCTGTCAATCCGCTGATGGTTTGCGCTATTTTGTTTACTGTCAGCGTAGCGGTTACATCCGGTGCTGCGTTGTAAGTATTATTACCTGCTGCTGAGGCAGTGATTGTAGTTGTACCTACTCCTACGATGGTTACCGTGCTGCCACTGATAGTAGCTACCGCCGTATTGCTGCTTACGTATGTCACAGTTGTTGAAGCTGTAGCCGATAAATCAAATGCTGCATCACCCACTGTTTTGGTTATGTCTGTCAATCCGCTGATGGTTTGAGCTGTTTTGGCTATGTCGCTTACCGTTACTGTGCAGGTGGCTGTTTTGCTTCCGTCGGTGGTTGTCACGGTGATGTTGGCGATACCGGCTGCTATGGCGGTTACGTTGCCGTTGGCATCTACTGTAGCTACGGCGCTGTTATCACTTGTCCAGCTTACGCTTGGGTCCGTAGGATTAGCAGGCGCAAGGATGGCGGTGAGCGTTTCCGACCCTCCTGTTGTAAGTGCTAATGTAGTCTTGTTGAGTGTTACTCCTGTTACAGCTACCGTGGCG
>JAATGT010000051.1 GCA_015654525.1 Bacteroidales bacterium | reverse complement strand
CGGTACGAGTTCTTCATTCAGTGAACAATCTCTGCGTAGAGCTCTCAAAACCATACTGGTTTACGCTGAGTCTGATGAATCATGGCAAGGGTTTCCGACGGAGACAAAGCTGCCAAACGATCTGATACTGGAAACATATTCTTTTTAGTTTTTTGTTATTAATTGCGATGCAAAAGTAATAAAAAAAAATTAAACGAGTACTTTTCTACTATTTTTACATACGAGAAAGAACCAATCAAACAAGCCTGGTATCCACTTTATTCTCGAGCATTTGTTTTGTAGAGCTATAGCCCAATTCGAATATTTCGCGTCCTTTAGCCACTCCAAATGTATCGTAATTTCCCATATCGCCGGGTTCAATCAGCAAGTCACAGAGTCCTTTATCATGCAGAATATTGGCTTTAAACATAAAATGATACGAACGGGCAGCCACATTCATGATGCTGGGTTTGTATTTATCGGCCACCATGGGGCTGGCATTAATGCCTATCACTTTGTCGCAATCATCGCGAATGGTAGATACAGGGAAGTTTTTCAGCACCCCACCGTCGACATAGTGTACCCCACCAATAACCTTTGGGATAAACAATACGGGAACGCAACACGAAGCGATAACAGGATCGATAAGCCGTCCCCTGGAGAAAGTCACACTCACTCCTTTGTCCAGATTAGTGGCCACTACGCGCAAGGGAATCTTCAGATCTTCAAAGGTCTTAGCCCTGAGATTTTTGGTCAGAAACTTCTGAAATGCATCTATTTTAAATAGACCTCCATCCGGAATCTGAATTTTAGTCATATGTCTGAAGCTGATATCTTCGAACAAGCGGGCAATTTCATCGGGCGAATATCCATCGGCATACAGAGCTCCTACAACAGCCCCGGCACTCACTCCCGAAAGAATATCGGGTTTTATACCATGTTCTTCAAGTGCTTTCAGTACGCCGGCATGACATAGCCCTTTTATGCCTCCGCCACTTAATGCAATGCCAATTCTATATGGCTTGCTATTGAGAAGATTTGCTAAGTCCATAATTGTGCAGTTTAGTTATCTAGCAGATTAACCGTGAGATGTAACTCCGATTAACCGAATTTAATATACGCAAAACCTGAAGCTAGACCGAGTATTGCGAGAATTTGGTCATCGCCCGCTCATAATAGGTTTTCGAAACCGGAATATCCGGTGTATTAACTGCATCGAGCTCCAGGTAAATACCATCCTTGGTTTTTCTCAGCACCTTCACTTTATCCAGATTCACGACATACGACCTGTGGCAACGAACCAACGGGCTATCTTTAGTCAGATTCTCTTCCATCCACTTCAGCGAGTTTCGAATCAGGAAGTGCGACAGCTTCAACTTATTCAGATAGTGAATCGTAGCATAATTATCGGCTGAATCGACATACAACAGATTTTCCAACATGATGGAAATCCGCAACTCTCCTTTTTCATCCGGAAAAGCAATCAGATTTTTCTTCGGAACCTCAATCGGAGGTTCCTCCTGCGACATTTTTTCCAACATTTTATTCTTATCGCGCCACGAAAAATAAAGCCAGAGGATAGAATATGGAAGCAAAAGAACCAGACTTGTATTGACCGTAGATTTATGGAAAATATCCAGGAAGTCCCGATTAGCTCCTTCCTTGGGAATAAACTTTGAAAACATGGAATAGAAAAGCGACATGGACACAATCTCGGCCAATACCCAAATAGAATATTGCAAATAGGTGATAGCATGTTTCCGACCATAGGCCAACATAATAAGCCGACTAACCACCACCACCAACATGCCAGTCAGTATAATGAGACTGGAAAAAAAGAAGTACTTGAAATCCGAAATGTAAGGATACCAACCGCGCGAACCAAAAGGCTGAAAAATATTAATGAAAAGCAGGGCAAAAACTGCAGTTAGCAGTATCAGCCGGGCGATATTGCTTTTGTCGTACAAATAAGCAGGAATCTTGTTATTCATGGTCTTGTGCGGTGTCAGAAAAATATGGACAAAGGTATATTTTTCTATGCAAACAAACAAACCACATTTCAACTGTCGGGTATTTTTTCATCCCGTTATTGATTTTTTTGTCCCGCATTCTGTATTTTCGCCCCTATTGACACATAAATACCCCTGATAATTGGAAACCGGTAAATAATGTAGTTCTTTTGTTTCATCATTTATCCATTTAAGTATGAATTACACTCAACGACAAACCGAACTCAATGCTCAATTCCGCCTTGGAATTGACACACATCTGAACGAATCCAACATCGACATTCGTTTCTGTTCTTTTAAAAGTTCAGCGTTTACTTATCTTGATGAAAAAGTAACCATAAGTTCAGAAGATAAAAGAATAGAAGAAAACCTGATGTTTACGTATCCCGTGTTTATGCCCAGAGAAGCTAACAAGCCGAACAAAGCTATCTTATTACTACACGGACTGAACGAGCGAAATTGGAGCAAGTATCTGACCTGGGCGGAATATCTGTGTAAAGAGACTGGTAAACCGATCATTCTTTTTCCAATCGCTTTTCACATGAACCGTTCGCCGGTTTCATGGTCCAACCCACGAGCCCTGCAAAACCTTATGGACATACGACGGAAAAATAACGGACTTGACCGTAGTCTTAGCTTTGCCAACGTGGCTCTAAGCGAACGAATAAGCCAAAGTCCGGCCCGCTTTTATAACTCAGGCCGACAAAGCCTGTGTGACCTAACCCAACTGTTTCGGGACATAAAAGAAGGCAGACACCAACTGCTTGCAGAGAATACTCAAATAGATATTTTCTCGTATTCTATCGGTTCATTTTTGTCACAAATAACCATAATGACCAATCCTGACGAATTATTTTCCAACTCGAAATTATTTATGTTTTGTGGAGGAAGTATCTTCAGCTCTATGTTTGGAGAATCGCGCAGCATTATGGACAAGCCTGCTTTTGCCCGCTTACTTCATTATTATATGACAGACTTTGCCGAAGATGTAAAATCAAAATCATTGGTCGACAAAGGGTTTGAATCTTTCTTTAGTATGATATCACCGGACAAGAATAAGACAGAACGCGAAGAGTTCTTCAAAAAAATCGGTGACAAAATCGAAGGTATTTCGCTGAAAAAAGATATGGTTATACCTTATCGTGGTGTGGTGGAAGCACTGGGAGAAGATAATGCCAAGTCAAGAATCAGTTTGCTCGACTTTTCATTTTCCTACTCACACGAGAATCCTTTTCCCATT
>JAATGT010000209.1 GCA_015654525.1 Bacteroidales bacterium | reverse complement strand
GGATGATTTATTTGAAAAATTAGATCGTGCTTATGATATTGCCGGCGAATCGCTGGCCAGCTCAGTGAGACTAATGAGTGGACTCCGGCATGAAGTACTTCATCTTATGGGATTCACAGAGGCTGTAAAACTCTATATTTCAGAATTTGAATCTAATAATCAAATTCAATGTGAATTTGATAGTCCAGAATTAGATGTGCAATTACAACACAATCAGGCTACCATCTTATTCAAGGTATTTCAGAGTGCGATGGCGAATATTGCGCAACATTCGGAAGCTACTGAGGTAACAATCAGCTTATATATAGATGGAAACAAGCTTGTATTCGAAATTGCGGATGATGGCATTGGTTTCAAATTTGATGACTTGCTTGTGATGAAATCTAACGGCTTGCTGCTAATGAGAGAAAGTGTTTTGCTTTTGGAAGGACAATTTGAACTGAAAACTGCCCCCGGGCAAGGAACAACGATTAGAATATCAATGCCCTATGTAATCCAGAACATACAAGATGATTCTCAGCAGCTAATATCGTTTGATAGTACTAACCTAAACTGATAACCGAATCAGAGACTAAACCATCACTTCAGCAATAACGAACTATCACCATAACTCAGAAACCGGAAATCGTTAGCCAACGCATAATCGTAAATTTCTCTCCAGTTCCCATTTACAAATGCCGAAACGAGTAGGAGTAAGGTACTTTTGGGTTGGTGAAAGTTGGTTATCATGCCGTCGATAAGGTGAAACTCATAGCCGGGTTTAATCATAATCTGCGTATCGGCATGCAGTGTTGTCAACTTATTTTTATCCAGATAATTCAGGATGTTTTGCAGAGCATCGAAGGTTGATACTTCCGTTTTTCCTTCGTAAGGTGCCCATTGAGGCACATGGAAACCCTTTTCAGAATTTTCGGAAACGGCATCTTGTTGCAGCATTGCACCGATAAAATACAAGCTTTCCAGCGTTCGCACCGAAGTAGTTCCTACAGCAATAATGTTTCCCAACTTTTGCTGTAAGTGTACGATGGTGCTTCGTTTTACCGAGATAACTTCGGTGTGCATGTGATGTTCGGCAATGTCGCGTGTTTTCACAGGTTGAAATGTTCCTGCTCCGACATGCAGCGTGAGCTCTTCGGTTTCGATATGCTTTGGTTTGAGGCTTTCGAACACTTCGGGTGTAAAATGTAAGCCAGCCGTAGGTGCTGCCACCGATCCTTTTATCTTTGAATAAACGGTTTGATAGGTCGTGAGGTCGCTTTCTTCTGTTTTGCGGTGGAGGTAGGGCGGAATGGGTAGTTCGCCTGCTTTTTCCAATATGTCGGCAAAATGAATATCGGCATTATCCCATATGAAATGAATGCTGTGCGTATTGCCTTCGGTGTGCAATAATTCGGCTTCGAAGGTGCAGACTTTTCCGTCAAAAGCAATTGTTTTACTCAACCGACCTTCTTTCCATTTCTTCAGATTTCCAACCATACATTTCCAAATACATTCCGACGTAGCGCCCAGCGATTGCGCATAGTCAGCAGGGGTAAGCGGCTCCAAACAAAAAACTTCGATGCGGGCACCGGTCTCTTTGAAGAAGATCAAGCGTGCCTGGATGACGCGGGTATTGTTGTAAACCAGTAAACTGTTCTCAGGCAGAAATTTCGCAATGTCAGAAAAAGTACTCTCGGATATTGTTGCATTTTTATATAGCAGTAGTTTGGATGAATCCCTGCGTGGAAGTGGAAACTTGGCTATCCGCTCGTCGGCTAAGGGGTAATCATATTCGTCGATGTATATAGGTTGATTTTCGTTGAAGTTGTTCAAGAGGGTGGTATTTATATTTTTGAAGCACAAAAGTACAAAAATACACTGTAAAATTGTCTAGTTTTACAAGCTGAATAGTTTAAAACAAGATTTACTCCGCCTCTTTATAAAATCTTTATGTTGCAGAAATAAATCTTTATGCAGGCTTTATAAGTATTGAACCATCTTTGTATCCGGTTCTGTCTGTTTTGTTTTATGCAGTAAAAAACAGGAAAACCCGATTGAGGATGAAGAGTATTTCTATTAACTATTTTGTTCAAATCTAAATGCAGAATAATAATTATTACCATAAATGTCTCAAAAGAAAGTTGTAATCAATAAATCTTTTTAATTTTGTACCGATGAAGAATTCAATTGAAGAGCTCATTTCCAGTCTGGAAATGGAAAGAACTCAATGCTTCAGATTAATGGATGATGTGTCAACCAAAAATGATAAATCGCAGGAGTTTATACTCGTAGGGAAGATACTGGCATACAATTTTTGTATCGAAGAGTTGGTTTGCCTGATTAAGCCCGATTTAGAGAGGGCGGAACATAAAAAATAAAACATGAAACTACAATATTTCAAACAAAGTCTACCCAAGCAGTTTATAATAAGCAATCTGTCGGTAATAGTTGTAGCGCTGGTTTGTTATATCAGTATCGATTTTATAGGATATCGCAGTGTGGCACTATTGCTGCTGACTACCGTTTCCATCTTGGCTATTTTTTTCTCGCTATATCCGGTATTGATGGCAGCCACTATGAGTGCGCTGATATGGGATTACTTTTTTATTCCTCCACATTTTACTCTTTTGGTACGTAGTTCCGAAGATATTTTGCTCCTTATGATGTACTTTGTTATCGCATTGATTAACGGAGTGTTTACATCACGGGTCAGACAGTTTGAAAAGCTGGAACGCCAAAAAGAGGAGCGACACAACACGATTAAATTATACAAGACCCTGTTTGATTCACTGTCGCATGAGTTGCGGACACCTATTGCCACCATTGTGGGTGCGTCGGACAATCTGATGCAAAAAGAATCGAATATTTCGGATGCCGATAAACTGGAATTGGTGGGTCAGATTTCCAGTTCTGCATTTCGGTTAAACCGTTTGATCGATAATTTATTGAATATGCAACGACTGGAGTCGGGCATGTTGAAAATAAAACCGGATTGGTGTGAGATAAGCGAACTGATAAACAGTCCGCTGAACTGGCTGGAAAAGGAATTGTCCACACACAAACTTCAACTGGAGATTCAGGAAGACTTCCCGATTGTAAAGCTGGATGCGGGGCTTATTGAACAGGCATTATTCAATATGCTGCACAATGAAACCTTGTACACGCCGGCTGACTCTACCATTTCGGTTCAGGTAAGTTACGTAAATAATTGTACAACAATTATTATCTCCGACAATGGAAAAGGCTTTACGGACGAAGATCTGACCCGCTTGTTTACCAAGTTTTATCGGTCGGGAACGAAAGTAGCCGGGGGCACAGGACTCGGATTATCGATAGTAAAAGGTTTTGTGGAGGCTCACAGTGGCACTGTAAAGGTGGAGAATAATATTCCGCATGGTGCAAAATTCAGCATAGAGATACCCACCGAAACCCTGAAAATGGACGATTATCTGAGTTTCTCGAATGCAAACCCCAAAGCCGGAGATAACTAAACAGATAAAAAATCATAAGTAGTTTCCAATATTTAATGATATATTTATATCGCAATAGCACGCATAGGAATAATGTAAAGAAAAGGCTTAGGTCACATAGTAAAAGTATCTGACGATACTTTTG
>JAATGT010000215.1 GCA_015654525.1 Bacteroidales bacterium | reverse complement strand
TTCTACGGCTGAATATGTTTGTCGCATTCCTCAAAACAGTGAATTGATTAATCAGACTTCCATGACTGCCGATGAAGCCGGGCATCCGTTTATTGCTTCATACTGGCGCGACGCGGATTCTGATATTCCTCAATATCATTTGATTTATAATATAGATAATGCATGGAAAGAACTCAATATGGGATTCAGAAAAATCCCGTTCTCGCTTAGCGGGATGGGAACCAAACGGATTCCTATTTCGCGCCCGCAAATTCTCCTGAAAGGAGAAGGAGCGGACGTTTCTGCCCGGTTGTTATTCCGCGATAGTGAACGGGGAGAGAAAGTCTCCATGGCTGTGTGCAACAATATTGCTGAAAACAACTGGAAAATAACTGATCTCACTACTTCGGGAGTGGGAGCATGGGAACCTTCGTTTGACACCGAGTTGTGGAAACAGAAGAAGCAGTTGCATATCTTTGTTCAGCGGGTAGAACAGGTCGATGCCGAAGGTGTGGCTAAGTCAAATGGGCAGATGGTGTTTGTTTTGGAAACAAAATAATTATAGATAAATCAGGTAATCATTTTCAACACATATATTTTTATTATGAAATTGAATCTTTTTAAAACCTATTGTTTACTGCTGTTTGTGATTTTTTCAGGCATGCAAGCTTCTGCAAAGTCTAAGCAACGGGAGATGTCGGATCGGGAATATTGGGCGAATTCTTGTTATGCTATGGCAAAGCCGGTTTTGCAGGCAATGAGCAAAGGCGAATTACATAAAACCATGCCCCTGGAGGTAAGTCCGATATGGGATGGCAGAAGTAAGGAAGTCAGTTATATGGAAGCTTTCGGAAGACTTATGATGGGGCTGGCACCCTGGCTTTCGTTACCCGATGATGCCACTCCGGAAGGAGCGCAACGAAAACAATTGCGCGAATGGGCATTAAAAAGTTATGCGAATGCTGTTGATCCACAGAGTGCAGATTATCTGCTTTGGGATAAGGAAGGGCAGGCATTGGTGGATGGAGCTTTTATAGCCAGTAGTTTTATCCGGTCGCCGAAACAGCTTTGGGATCCATTGGACTCTATCACCAAGCAACGCTATATTGAAAGGTTTAAGGCATTCCGAAACTTTAATCCTCCGTATACAAACTGGCTTTTATTTTCTGCAACTATTGAAACCTTCCTGCTATCTGTCCACGAAGCTTATGACCCTTTTCGTATAGATATAGCATTGAAAAAAATAAATGAGTGGTATGTTGGTGATGGTTGGTATTCGGATGGACCCAATTTTGCCTTTGATTATTATAGCAGTTATGTAATTCAACCCATGACTTACGAGATTCTGGAAGTACTTCAGGCTCATAAAACCTCAATCTCGAATCCCCGTTTATCTGAATTGGTGAAAACACGTATGCAGCGATTCGGAGAGATTCTGGAACGTCTCATTTCTCCTGAAGGTAGCTTTCCTGCATTTGGCAGGAGTATGACTTATCGCATGGCCTCGTTTCAACCTCTGGCATTGCTTGCCTGGAAAGGTATTTTGCCCGAAACTCTTTCGGAAGGGCAGGTTCGTGCCGGACTGACTGCAACCATGAAGCGTATGTTTGGAGTGGAAGGAAATTATAATAAAGAAGGTTTTCTTCAGCTTGGTTTTGCGGGACATCAGCCTGAGATAGCCGACCGGTATACTGATACAGGAAGTTTGTATATGACCAGTGTGATCTTTTTACCATTAGGTTTACCTGCCAATCATTCATTCTGGACAGCTCCGGCACAAGACTGGACCGCCAAAAAAGCATGGAGCGCCAAACCATTTCCACGGGATCATGCAAGTAAATAATACAGCACATATCTTTAGACCTAAAATGATTTTGTTAATCCGGTCTGTTTTCTTGTCCGGTTTACATTATAGCCCGCACATAAATACATTCTGTACCAGATTCTAATCTGTGGGATATGTTTTACACCGGTTTAATGTGTATTTTTGTGGGTTGAAATATATGCCTGAATGATTCCGTATTTTATAACGACAAGAAATAGTTCTAATTTAAACAATTTGATAAACTTATGAGAAAGCACATTTCGTTTTTCATTCTTTTGATTTGTACGAGCTCTTTATGGGCGGTGCAAAAGATAGATAACCGTGTTCAGTCTTTTAATCAGGACTGGAGATTTACGCTGGCCGACAGCACGCTGAATGCTTCTACTCCGACTTTTGATGATAGTCAATGGCGGAAACTCAATTTACCTCACGACTGGAGTATCGAAGCTGACTTTTCGGACAAAAATCCTGCTACTCCCGGTGG
>JAATGT010000013.1 GCA_015654525.1 Bacteroidales bacterium | reverse complement strand
CTTGTTTTATCACAATGACGATGTACTTTATCCGGCACAACTTTCACTCGAGCAATCTTCTTCTGAACCAACGGCTCAATATAAAGCAACACTTTGCCATGGAAATACATTAATTGACCTTACCGGTGGTTTTGGGGTAGACTGCTGTTTTATGTCTGTACATTTTAAAGAGGTTATTTATGTCGAACGCCAAACTATATTATGCGAGCTGGCTACACATAATTTCAAGGTTTTGGGCAAAAATCACATACAGGTAGTAAACGCCGAAACAGAAGAGTATTTGCCGGATATAAAGCATGTAGATTGGATATACATTGATCCCGCACGACGTAGTTCAAGCGGAAGAAAAGTAGTGCTTTTATCCGATTGCGAACCGGATGTATCTGCTTTAGCTCCTGTTTTATTGAGTAAAGCCAATCAAATAATGATAAAACTATCTCCTATGATGGATATTACATCTGCTATTAAGGAATTACCCAACACTTCAGAGATTCATATCATCAGTGTAGAAAATGAGTGTAAGGAAGTATTACTCATACTAAATCAATCCACACTAAATGACAAAAAAATACGAACTGTAAATTTCGCAAAAAACAATAACAACCAGGTATTCGAATACAACCTGACAGAAGAATCAAATACCAATGCGTCCCTAACTTCTACAGTCAGCGATTATTTGTTCGAACCCAATACATCTGTTATGAAAAGTGGTGCTTTCAAATTAATAGGAGCCAAATTCGGGCTAAATAAACTACATATTAATACACACTTATATACTTCTGATAAACTTCCACTTGAATTTCCGGGAAAAGTTTTTAAAGTTCAACACTGCTGGGGTAGCTCAAAAAAAGAGCTGAAAGAACTGACCGGGCAGAAGCCCAAAGCAAATATTAGTTGTCGAAATTATCCTCTTAGTGTGGAAGAATTACGCAAGAAACTAAAAATTAAAGATGGGGGTGATACGTATTTATTCGCCTGCACACTGGCCAACGATGACAAACTGATTATAGAATGTACTAAACTACATCCATAAAGCAATTTACTGTAATAAATAAACGAATATACACTGAGGAGTTGCGACTAACACAGGAGTTTGAGCTGAACACGTTTACGCACTACATCTACTTCCATAATCCGAACCTTTACATGTTGATGTACCGAAACGACTTCTGCCGGATTACTAATATACCGGTCGGCCATTTGCGAAACATGAACTAAACCGTTTTCTTTTATTCCAATATCTACAAAAGCCCCAAAATTAGTGATATTAGTAACTATTCCGGGTAATTCCATCCCTATTCGCAAATCGGTAATAGTCTTTACGTTGGCATCAAATTCAAAAACTTTAATACCGCTTCGTGGATCACGACCTGGTTTTTCCAACTCGTCCAAAATATCTGTCAAAGTAGGTAGACCAACCTTAGGAGTTATATACTTTTGTAAATCAATACTTTTCTTGAGTTCTTTATTGTGAATAAGTTCCTTCACATTCACATTCAAGTCTTTTGCCATCAGCTCAACAATTCCATAACTCTCCGGATGAACTGCAGAATTATCAAGTAAATGCTCTCCATCGGGAATACGCAAAAAGCCTGCACATTGTTCAAATGTTTTTGCACCCATCTTAGGAACTTTCATCAGCTGTTTCCGGCTTTTAAAAGCTCCATTCTCAGCTCTGAAGTCTACTATATTTTGTGCTAGCTGTGGTCCTAAACCGGAAATGTAAATCAGCAAATGTTTGCTGGCTGTATTTAGGTTTACGCCTACTTTATTCACCGCATTCTCTACTGTTTGATCCAGCGCCTTTTTCAATTTAGCCTGATCAACATCATGTTGATACTGACCTACTCCTATTGATTTAGGATCTATTTTTACCAACTCTGCCAACGGATCCATCAATCGTCGTCCGATAGAAACTGCTCCACGTACAGTTACATCATAATCCGGAAACTCATCACGGGCTATTTTGGAAGCTGAATAAATAGATGCTCCATTTTCACTAACCACAAAAAGCTTTACTTCACGATCGAAAGCAGTACGTTGAATAAACTGTTCTGTTTCTCGTCCTGCAGTTCCATTTCCAATAGCAATGGCTTGAATATCGTAAGCTTCTACCATCTTCTGTACTTTACGCACAGCCTGCGAGATTTCATTAACTGGTGGATGCGGATAAATAGTCTCATTATGAATCAAATTGCCCTGAGCATCCAGACAAACAACCTTACAACCGGTTCGAAATCCGGGATCAATCCCCAATACACGCTTTTGTCCTAACGGAGGTGCCAACAATAACTGTCGTAGGTTCTCGGCAAATACCCGAATTGCTTCCGTATCTGCTTTTGCTTTGCTTTCAGCTGCAAACTCGGTTTCAATACTTGGTTTCAATAGTCGTTTATAAGCATCTGTTACAGCATCAGCTACTTGCTGCGATGCCTTAGTTTCACCTTTCACAAATATTCTATCCAGTTTTTCCAAGCATCGATCATCATCTGGTGAAATATTCACACGCAAAAAACCTTCAGTTTCTCCTCTACGCATGGCAAGTAACCTATGCGACGAACAACGAGCCAGTTTTTCACTCATATCAAAATAATCCCTATATTTTTGAGCCTCTTCGTCTTTTCCTTTTATGAGTTTGGATGAAATAATAGCTTCACGCGTAAAAATCAAACGAACTGAATTCCGTGCAGCTTCACTTTCATTAATCCATTCCGCCATAATATCGCGAGCACCACTTAAAGCATCAGCCACATTTTCAACATTTTCTTTAATAAACTGAGAGGCCATACGTTCCACGTCGTTTGATTGTTGCTTCATCAGCATCTTGGCAAGAGGCTCCAAACCATTCTCACGCGCAATCTCAGCTCTTGTACGACGCTTGGGCTTATATGGCAAGTAAATATCTTCCAACTCAGTAATATTCCAACAATCGTCAATTCTGGATTTCAATTCTTCCGTCAGCTTATCCTGCTCTTCTATCGATTTAAGCACTGCTAATTTTCTTTTAGCCAACTCGCACAATCTGTCATATTGCTCTTTTGTTTCACCTAACTGTACTTCATCCATACCATCAGTCATTTCTTTCCGATAACGACTTATAAATGGAATGGTAGCCCCTTCCAGAAACAATTGAATCGCATTTTTGACTTGCTTTTCAGAGAGTTGAAGTAAAGTGGCTATTATTGCTATAAATTTTGCAGGAATGCTGGTATTTTCGGCAGACATATAATATTAATTTGAAAGTAAAAGCTCTGTATAGAAGGTTGTTTTTTAATGTAATATTTTAAAAATCAATTCCTTCATTAAATCTGCTTCATCAGTACTGGGATTATCGATTCCCTTGTATCTGGCATCAGTTTCGCGAATAAATGAAATAATATTCATGGTTTTCCATGCCCCAAAACTTTGAGCAGCTTTTTGGTAGTCTTTTACAAAATAAGGATTTATTTTTAATTCAGAAGCGACAGCAGACTGATTCTTATCCGGCAAATAATGATACAACATCAAATCACTGAAAAACTTAAATAGCTGTGCCAACACTAAGACCAAAGGGTTTGATTTTTTATTTTCAGAAAAATAGCGAATTATCCGGTTAGCTTTTAACACGTCTTTATTGATTAATGCTGCCTGCAATTCAAACACATTAAAATCTTTACTGATTCCAATATTCTTTTCAACCAATTCGGGTGTTATTCGCTGAATATCGGCAGTTTTAGTTAGTACCAGTTTTTCTAACTCATTAACCAGTTTGCTCAAGTCCGTCCCTAAAAACTCGGAAAGCATTGCCACGGCCTTGTCATCAATGCCAACATTCTTTGATTTACAATACTTTGTAATCCATGCACCAATTTCGTAATCGCGCAATTTCACCGATTCATAAACAACTCCGACTTTGCTTATTTCCTGTACCCATTTTTTACGTTTATCAGGTGTTCCATACTTATAGCAGAATACCAATATTGTGGATTTTAGAGGATTTGATAGATAATGAATCAAATTATCCCATTCCTTAATCAACTGAGCTTCTTTGATTATCAACACCTGATGCGAAGCCATCATTGGATAACGCTTGGCCGCATTAATAACAGTTACAATGTCTACATCTTTACCATATAAAATGGTTTGATCAAATTCTTTTTCTGCTTCAGCCAATACATTTCTTTGGATAAAATCGGAGATATAATCAATATAATACGATTCTTCCCCCATTAGAAAATACACAGGACTGTAATTTTTCTTTCGGAGATCGGTTAGAATTTGTTCGTATGTGAATTCTTGCTTGGCCACTTTGTCAGTTTTCAGTAATTTATTTACTTTTATTCAAAACGTAAATGCTTAATTGTCTTACTATTATTCATCAGCGAAGAAAGTGATTTAATTCCAATCTTTAGGTGTTCTTCCACAAAATTAGTTGTCACTTTCTGATCACTCTCCAGTGTTTTAATTCCATCTTCATGCATTGGCATATCCGAAATCAGAAGCAGAGCACCGATGGGTATACTATTATAAAATCCTACCGAGAAAAGTGTAGCTGTCTCCATATCAACCGCCATAGCACGCGTCAAACGTAGATATTCTTTGAAATTTTCATCATGCTCCCAAACTCTTCTGTTTGTAGTATAGACAGTCCCAGTCCAATAATCTTTACCAAAGTCGCGAATATTCGATGACACTGCACGTTGTAGACTAAAAGCTGGAAGTGCAGGAATTTCCGGCGGAAAATAATCATTTGATGTTCCTTCACCACGAATAGCAGCACTAGGCAAAATATAATCTCCATTTTTGTTTTTATCTCGCAATCCACCACATTTTCCAAGAAAAAGAACTGCACGAGGATTTACCGCAGATAATATATCCATAATTATTGCTGCATTTGGACTTCCCATCCCAAAATTAATAATCGTTATACCATTGGCTGAAGCATTAGGCATATTACCATCACGCCCTACTACAGGAACGTTATTCCATTCTGCAAAAAGTTCAACATAATTATTGAAATTAGTAAGAAGTATATAGTCAGTAAATTCATTTAAAGGCCTTTTTGTATATCTAGGAAGCCAGTTTTCTACGATCTCTTTTTTTGTTTTCATTCTTTTCAATATTAAATATTCTTTTTGTAACTTCGCCATTAGTTTCTTTGAGGCTAAGCAAATCCTCTTAAAAAAACTGAAAACAAAAATACTAAAAAATGTTGCAAATAAACCTACCTGAATATAAATTTAGAATAAAAAAACAAGATGAAAAACTCTTGATTTTTGATTCACAGAGAAAAAGATATGTTTCACTGACACCTGAAGAGTGGGTTCGACAACACTTTATTCAATTTCTGATTGAAGTGAAAGGTTATCCGGCAGCTTATTTGGCCATTGAAAAACAGCTAAATTTAAATGGAATGAAAAAGCGATGCGACGCCATACTATACGATAACACAGGACAACCCATCATGATTATTGAGTTCAAAGCCCCTAATGTACTTATTTCTCAAGCTACTTTCGATCAAGTTGCCGTATACAATAGTAAGTTGAATGTTGATTTTTTTATGATTAGCAACGGAATTGAACATTATTGCTGCCGGGTAAATATACAAACAGCCCGTTACGAGTTTTTTCCTGAAATTCCTCACTTCTCAGTACTCCAAAGCACATCGAGATAGAAGCAGCTACATAACTGAGCTTTATACGCAACAAATATTAATTATAAACGATTTTATTTTTAACTAATTAGTTAAAAATAATACTAGAACCAAATATTTAACCCCAAAAGTGGCATTTTTATGTTTTAAAACATATATCTTTGCATCGTCAATTAGAAATTATTCTACAAGACAAATCTGATACAAGGAATACCCAATAAAAAATCACAAGGGAATTCTTTGTTTTTTATTTATAAGGTATAGGTATTTAGGGTTTTAAAATTTAATTTTTAAGGTTATGAAAAAGATTTTTAGTTTAGTTGTTATTTTGGTTGCATTTGGCGCCAGCGTTTCTGCAGTAAATTCAAGTGATTACACTGTATTTTACAAATTGAATAACGAAACTACATTCAATTCGCTAGTTCGTTATTTGGATGCCGATTATACACAAGCAGATCAGTTGAAGT
>JAATGT010000221.1 GCA_015654525.1 Bacteroidales bacterium | reverse complement strand
TAGTTAGGCACACAGAATACGCAGATCTTACAGAACATGCAAAGTTGATTTGATTATTCTATTTTTTTTAATAATGTGCATTTTAAATGGAATTTCTATTCTGTGTTTTTTCGTCTAATCCGTGTATTCTGTGTGCGAATCCTTATCTAAACGAGATTGATTCCCGATTGAGAATTGATCAATTATCTTTCAGCACTTCTAAAGAATCTGTTCCAGCGTATTTTACCACTAAACCAACCCTTATCATTGTCTAACGATAACCAAATCATAATCGGGCGACCAACAATATGATCTTCGGGTACAAAACCCCAATAGCGTGAATCGGCCGAATTGTGGCGGTTGTCGCCCATCATCCAGTAATAATCCATTTTGAAAGTATAGGTTTTGCTTGGTTTCCCATTGATATAATAGACTCCGTTTTTAGTTTCAAACTTATTATTTTCGTAGACCCGAATAGCCCGTTCGTAAATAGGTAAATTGTACGAATTCAGTATCAGGGTAGCTCCTTTTTTAGGTATCCATACTGGACCATAGTTGTCGCGTGCCCAACTTTTATGACCACCTAATGGAAATACGTCCAGGTGTTTTGACTCTTCGATTTTAATTTTAGTGACGCCCGCTATCTGCTGTATCTTTGTATAAGCTTCTTCATTCAATGGAAAATGATAAACCGGCAATTGTGGATTAAGCCCAAGCTCTACGATTTGTTGCGCATTTTGTTGGTTTATCTGTTCGGGGTGGTTGCTTTTTATCAGTAGAGAATCGTCGGCAACGCTGATTCCCAATTTATCTAACACCGATCGTGTAAAAAGAGTACCGTCAGTCTGGATGTAATAATTAAACTGAATTCCCGGAATCTTCTGTTGTTTTTGTCCATTTACATAAACCTGATTGTCTTTAATCTGAAGCCAGTCGCCTGCCACAGCAACACAGCGTTTCACGAAATTTTCACGACGATCGACCGGTCGATAAACAATGTCTCCGAAAAAATCTTTTCTTTTGTTTACGAAGTCTCTCCCAAATTGATAACAAGACGTGTAATAATCAGGATTGGTTACTTTTAATGCTACAGTATCGCCGGCTGGAAAATTGAACACTACTATGTCGTCGTGTTCAATGTGACCGAAGCCTTTCAGACGATGATAATTCCACTGAGGTTTTTAATAAACGACTTACAATTCAGTAGCGGAAAGGTGTGCTGAACCAGTGGAAAGGCGAGTGGGGTGTTGGGTACGCGAGGTCCGTAACTGGCTTTGCTGACAAACAAAAAGTCGCCAACCAGTAAACTCTTTTCCAACGAAGAACTTGGTATCTGGTAGTTTTGAAACAAAAAAGTGTTGATAAAATAGACTGCTACCAACGCAAATACAATGGCATCTACCCAACCCATAATGCTTAGTACCGCCTTGTTTTTAGATTTTTTCCACCAGGTCCACGGGATGTAATGGGAAATGAAAGCATCCACTATCAGAGGCAAACCAAGCAGCCACCAGAAGTTGCCCACCCACACAATAAATAAAATATAAATTAAGCTCCACACGCTGCATTTAATCCATTGCTTCAGCGGTTGTTGAAAACGCTCAGTTTGTTTGTCTGCACTCATAATATAAATTGTTGATTTTAATTTTTAGCAAGCAGTATCATTCTTTATTCGCTCCAAATCCCGTTTTTAAACAGCTGAAACCATTTTTCAATATCCTGATCAGTATGCAATTTTATTGCTCCGAATATCTCCCGGGCAAATTCGATGGTAGCAATGCCATTGGCAGTGATTATATTTTGATCAGTCACGGCAAAAGCATTGATATAATGTTTTTCTCCCGAATAGTGTGCTGCAACAGCCTTCAGGTACTGTAAGTCGTTGCTTGTATGTTTCCGGTTGTTCAAAAATCCGAGTTCTCCTAAATAGGTGGTGGCAGCACAGATGGCGGCAATTGTTTTTCCTTCGGCAAACAGTGTTTTTGTCAGCGGGTCAATTTCCCTGTTCTCGCCTTTTTCCCAGGCTGTACCTCCGGGCAGAATAAGCATATAAACATCGTCGGCATTAACTTCCGACAACGACAGGTCGGGTGATACATGCAAGCCTCCCATAGAGCTAACGGGCTTTCCATCTGCGGAGAAATAGATTAAATCGAACTCTTCACTTTTCTTGATTTCGGGAGTCAGATAGGCAATTTCCCAGTCGGAAAAGCCATTGAAGAGGAATACAAATATTTTTTTGTTGTTCATAAAAAATGCTTGTTATTTCGTTTTATGTGAAGTCTAACTTGGAGAATTAAAAGCTTCCAATAATATGAATGGAGCTAGCTTAGCCTGAATTTCTCAGACACATTCTGGTTTTTCAAATTTCGTCAACATAGTTGACGAAATTTGCTATGTGTAAGTTTGTAAAAGAAATTTATTCTTAATTGAGACTAAGCTACTGCTTAGTCTGTCCAATTTGTTGTTTTTTCTTTATTACAGCTGAAATTTACGCAATTTAATATTCTTAGTTTTCGTGTCAATATCAAATCTATATGTTTTTACAGGGAAAATATCAAAATCAGGGTTTGCTAAAGTTTCTATTGCAATCATCGGACTTGGTGAAGACGAAATGTAACAACTTGTGATTTTTTTTATGCAAGGCTCTTCCCTCACAAATTCAAGAGCTTGAATGGCTAAATCCATATATTTTTTGTTTTCATCAGGTGTTGAAAGCCACAAGATATTATCATATGATAAATTATTTGCAATGTGTAAGGAAGCAGATGCATAGTTATCTGTAATTTTTTTAAATGTCATTTTATAGCTATTAGATTCAAATATCATTTGATAGTATTTAATTTTTCTCCCTTGTAGTTTCTTCATTACAGCATCTTTTTCTGATTCGTTTTCGAAATTTACACCGAAATAGATTCCAGTAACTGCTCTATAGTCAAGTTCTCTATAGCCAAATTTATTAAAGATTAAACGAACTTCTTCTTCTTGTTCCCATTTTCTAGACTTTGTTCCTACGAGGCATTTTAAAATCGAAGTCATATTATCTTTAATCTTCAAATATTCTAGTTTTAATACAGGATAACTGTCTGAATAATAAACGTCTATACGGTATGCCAAAGGAAAAGATTTTGAATAATTACTTTTCGGGTCTAGTCCATAATTATAACTTTCCATTACTATTTCAGAATCATATTCAATACATAATCCTTTGTGCCCATTAGCATAGTATGCCCATAATAGTTCATTCTTCACATCTTTTGATAAAGAAAAAATGCCACATGTTGTTCTTGTAAACTCTTTTAGGTTCTGGTAAATAGTTTTTACTTCTTGAGAGTGATTTTTGTGTTTTTCTAAAAAGGCGAGGAATTCAACGTCATTTACGCACATTTCAGTGGGATCATTCAAATTGTTTTTGTCTGGAGCAAACAATTTATTTTCAACCAACGTATCGATATCTCTTTGTATCTCGCATCTGTATTTATAAAGCTTCATTATTCAATTGTTTAAAGCTGTCCTCTTTTACGGATGTTACTAATTCTAATATTTACTATTTTGATTCCCAACACCACCAGCGTACCTATCTAATTCCTTTCATTTCTCCCTGCAAATATACTTAACTTTTACAAACAATTTTATTATGAAGCAGAAAAATTAAAGCCCGGCTCTCGCAGGGCTTTAATAAAAAAGAGTTGATTGGATGATGGGCTAATCGTAGTGCAACTTTAAGTTGCGCTACGATTAAGTTGTGCAGGCTCGTTATTTTTTAGCGGCGTCTGTGTCTTTGTTCTTGTTGTTCTTGGCCATGGTGGAGCGTTGCTCAGCGCTGATGCGGGCGGCATCGAGCGTGCGGTTAATGAAGTCCGACAATTCTTTGTACGGGTCGGTTCCATTTACGCGTCCCAGGGCGTTTATTTGCTCACATAGGTCGGTAAATGCCGTTTGCGTGTTGCCACGCTCAGCTTTGGCAAGACCCACCTTGTAGTTAGCTTCCACCGCGGTGCGATCGCTGTACAGGTCATCATACTGTTTGTTGTATTCTTCCGTTTTTTCTTTCCAGGGTGTGGCGGTTGTTGTTTGCAGGTTGGCGAGGCTTTCGGGGGTGTTCAAATCTTGCAGTAACTTCTTCAGCGTTCCCGATTCTTCGCGTACCGGCAAGTCCTGTATCTTCGTTCCATGTTTTTCCATAATGAACCACAAACTTTGCGCTGCCTGAGCCACCGCGGGCACGGGGTAATTTAGTTGCGATTTCACCTGCCCGTAAAGTCCCACCACCATTTCATCGCGCAATTCGTCCAACTCATGTAGTCGGGTTGTTTTACCCGTCTTTCGCGACTCTTTCAACGCATCGTCAAAAGCCTGTAGGCGTGTTTCGAACTCGGTAGCCTGCGATTCAATTTTCAGGGCTTTCCAATCTGATTTCTTTAAATAGTCACGGATTAAAATCATTACCTGAAAAAAATCCATCTGACGAACAAAATGTAATAAAAATACTTTAATCATACCATTAGTTTTTTTGGGGGTTTGTAATCTGTTTATTTAAAAGCTCGTCCACCTGCGTAGATGTGCTGTTTTTTCAGTTCCATTGGTTTGTCCCGTCACGGGACGATACCTCACCTTTTTCGGACTAGCTCCGTCCCGCGACGGGACAATGCATTCCCGCCCGAAAATGCTCTGTCCGGTGTCGGGACAGTGCTTTCTCACCTCAAAATGGTCTGTCCCGTTGCGGGACGGTACTTCTTTGTGCACGGCCTGTTTCTTTTACACGCATCACCGAATGTCCGGCGCATTAAGTTGCATTTCCCGGTTTGCCGAAGACTTGTTTTTATCCCCGGGAGTACTTTCCGGTTTGTGCAAGACTTTTCGTTGCGGCGAGTGGATGTTTATTTTTTGCTTAATGAAGCCGCGTGCTTTAATAAGTCGCTAATCTTTGGGTTTTTGCTTCCCAAAGTTAGAAATGATTTTTCAATTTTCCAAAAAAACTTTTGGACATTTTCTAAAAATACGAGGCCCTAAATTATTTATCATCATGCAGAAATATTTTGAGCCAAAAATATTTTTGGACATGGAAGTTGAAATGATGAAAAAAGGAGTAAATTTAACTAACGTGAAGAGGCAAAATAGTATCCTATTTATCAGTGCTAGAGAGTTGTTCTGAGACGGCTAATTGTTCAGGCGTATAAATAGTCGGTGGCTTTAAGCCCTGCGAGGCAAAAAAAACCGTCGAAAGAATATTTTCTTCCGACGGTTTGTATAGAGTTTTTACTTTTTAGTTTCCTATTTCCGACAGGAACTTAATGCGTACCAGTCGCACTTCAGTTTCGCTGTAGTCGTCCTCACCCAGTTCGTTGAGTGCGGCATCGATTTTATCGGTTTCGGCCGAACTGAAATACTCGAAGATTTCATCAATATGATCGGGATCCATAATTTCGTCGAGAAAATAGTCGATGTTGATTTTGGTACCGGAATACACAATAGCTTCAATTTCTTCAAGCAATTCGAAAATGTCCAATCCTTTCGAAAGGGCTATGTCATCCAATGCTATTTTGCGGTCTATAGCTTGGATAATAGAAACTTTCAGCTTCGATTTATTAGCCACTGTACGTACGCGTAAATCTTCGGGACGGATAATCTCGTTTTCTTTTACGTGTTCTTTAATCACCTTCAAAAACTCTTCACCGTAGCGTTTGGCTTTACCTGCTCCAACTCCGGGGATATTTTGCAACTCTTCCATGGTGATAGGGTAGCTGGTTGCCATGGCTTCGAGCGACGGATCCTGAAAAATAACGAAAGGCGGTACTTCCAGTCTTTTCGAAAGTTTTTTCCGTAAATCTTTCAGTATCGAGAACAGTACATCGTCGGCAGCACAAGTTCCGCCACTGCTTTTTCCTCCTACGGTAGCTTCTTCTTCGTCCTCATCAAACTCATTGTCTTTCACAATGGGGAATGGC
The DNA here is from genome assembly GCA_015654525.1 of Bacteroidales bacterium. Taxonomy (GTDB): domain Bacteria; phylum Bacteroidota; class Bacteroidia; order Bacteroidales; family Paludibacteraceae; genus Paludibacter. Next base: position 5,311 of record JAATGT010000221.1, on the reverse strand, counting down.
TGAGGTTTTTTCAGATAGGCTTTTCCGTTGACTGTGAGTTTAAGCAAGCCATAATTCTCAATGTCTTTCGAAATAAAGCCTGCAATCATTGCTTGACGAATCACCGCCTGAAGTAATTTTTCATCTTCATCGGAAGCAGAACCGAAACTTTCAAGTTCATCGTGTTGATACGATTTTACATCCGAAGTCTCGTTACCTTTTAAGATGTCAACGATGTGTTCGGCTTTGAATTTTTCTTTTACAGTTAAAATCGTTTCTAATACAAGCGACAATAATTCTTGTCCTTCAATAAATTTTCGTGGTTTCATACAGTTGTCGCAGCATCCGCAGTTTTCCTCCGTGTATTCTTCTCCAAAATAATGAAGTAACAATTTTCGTCGACAAACGGAAGATTCTGCGTAAGCTTGAGTTTCCAATAATAATTGATTGCCAATTTCCTGCTCGGCCACGGGTTTGCCTTGCATAAATTTGCGTAGTTTATCTAAATCTTTATAAGCATAAAATGCGATGCATTGACCTTCGCCACCATCACGACCACCACGCCCCGTTTCCTGGTAGTATCCTTCTAGGCTCTTTGGCATGTCGTAATGCAGCACATACCGCACATCGGGTTTGTCAATACCCATTCCGAAGGCAATTGTTGCCACAATTACCTGCACTTTCTCCATCAGAAAACTGTCCTGATTCAGGCTCCTTTGAGCCGAATCCATCCCTGCATGATAAGGAAGTACGGATATTCCATTCATGCGGAGTGTTTCTGATAATTCCTCTACTTTTTTTCGGCTCAGACAGTAAATAATTCCCGACTTGCCTGCCTGCGACCGGATGTATTTGATAATGTCTTTGTCTACATCGTTCGTTTTCGGACGAACTTCGTAGTATAGATTGGCACGGTTAAACGACGATTTAAAAACCGATGCGTTTAGCATGCCTAAGTTTTTTTGAATGTCATGCTGCACCTTGGGCGTTGCCGTTGCCGTCAGTGCAATGAGTGGTGCAGCACCAATCTCATTAATAATCGGACGTATCCGGCGGTATTCCGGACGGAAATCATGTCCCCACTCCGATATACAGTGCGCCTCGTCCACGGCATAGAAAGAAATCTTAAGTTGTTTCAGAAACTCAATGTTTTCTTCTTTTGTGAGCGACTCGGGCGCTACATACAACAATTTTGTTTTACCGGATAAAATATCACTTTTTACCTGGTCAATAGCGAGCTTGGATAAAGAAGAATTGATAAAGTGTGCAATCCCATCTTCTTCACTAAAGTTACGCATGGCATCAACCTGATTTTTCATCAGGGCAATAAGCGGCGAAATAACAATAGCAGTTCCTTCCATCATCAACGATGGCAACTGGTAGCATAATGATTTTCCCCCTCCCGTAGGCATCAACACAAATGTGTCTTTACCGTCAAGTACATTTTGAATGATAGCTTCCTGATTCCCTTTGAAATTATCGAAACCGAAGTTCTTTTTCAACTGCGTAGTTAATGCAGATAATTTGGCCATATCAGTATCTTGTGTAAAAAATGAATGCGAAAGTAGTATTTATTGTCGATATACAAGCATGGAATAAAATGTTTTTTTATTGTTTATTGCAAATAAACTCTAATTTATTATTCCGTTTTCTTTCTTTTGTCTAGCAAAAATAGAAACAGAATTTAAATATACAACATGTTTTGAAAAAAAATTCAGGATATTAACTAATTGGATTAGCTAATGTCCTGATTTAATCTGTTCTTAATAAGAAATGCAATCTGTTATAAATGGTACGGCTATGCCGTTTTTAACCGGTTTATATTTGCCTTTTCTATCTTGCTTTGAGCGTAAGGCAACGAAATAGTTAATTGAGTTTCAGATTTCGAAGGCATCTCATACATTTCGTCCATCATGATTGTTTCCGTTATCGAGCGAAGTCCGCGAGCTCCAAGTTTAAATTCGATAGCTTTATCCACTATGTATTCCAATACATTCTCATCGAAGTTTAATTCAATGCCATCCATATTGAATAGTTTTGTGTATTGTTTGATTATCGAATTTTTTGGTTCGGTAAGAATCCGCCTCAGCGCGCTTCTGTCCAGCGGCTCTAAATAAGTCAGAATAGGTAAACGACCAATAATCTCAGGAATCAAACCAAAGGATTTTAAATCCTGTGGAGCGATATATTGTAGCAGGTTATGTTTATCAACCTGTTCGTTTTCCTTAGCTGCATTATAACCCACAACGCGTGTATTAAGACGCGAAGCAATTTTTTTCTCAATTCCATCAAATGCTCCACCGCATACAAACAAAATGTTTTGGGTGTTTACGGCAATCATTTTCTGGTCCGGGTGCTTCCGTCCACCTTGTGGCGGAACATTTACTACGGCGCCTTCGAGTAGCTTTAGCAGGCCTTGTTGGACTCCTTCGCCACTCACATCGCGGGTAATACTCGGATTATCACTTTTACGCGCTATTTTGTCAATTTCATCGATAAATACAATGCCGCGTTCGGCTGCTTTCACATCATAATCAGCCACCTGAAGCAGTCGGGTCAGTATGCTTTCAATATCTTCACCAACGTATCCGGCTTCGGTTAGTACGGTTGCATCTACTATCGTAAACGGTACATGCAGTTTTTTTGCTATGGTTTTAGCCAAAAGAGTTTTGCCTGTACCTGTATAACCTACCATAATGATGTTTGATTTTTCAATTTCCACATCGTCGCTGGTTTTTTCTTGCATTAGTCGCTTGTAATGATTATAAACGGCTACCGAGAGATATTTTTTTGCCTCTTCTTGTCCGATAACGTATTCGTCAAGGTACTCCTTGATTTCTATCGGCTTTGGAAGTTCTTCTTTTTGAAGATTTGGCAGATTTGATTTCTTGCTTGTATTCTCTTTTACAATTTCGGCCGCTTGAACGGCGCATTCGTTGCAGATGTGTGCATTATCCTGCCCCATGATGAAAAAATCCACCTGCGACTCCGGTCGTCCGCAAAAGCTGCAATGTTTGGTTGTTTTAGCCATAATAATCAGCCCCCTGATTCCCCTCTTTAAGGAGATTCATTATTTGTATTTGTCATTTTGATTTATATCAACAAAGTCCCCCTTGGGGGATTTAGGGGGCTTTGTTTTATTTTTTCTTTTCGTTGAATAATACTTTGTCAATCATGCCATATTCCAACGCTTCTTCCGAAGTCATCCAGTAGTCACGATCCGAGTCTTTTTCAATCCGTTCGAACGGATTTCCAGAGTGGTCGGCGATGATAGTGTACAATTCTTTTTTGAGTTTTTGAATTTCACGAGCAGTAATTTCAATATCCGATGCCTGACCTTGTGCCCCCCCCATTGGTTGGTGTATCATGATGCGCGAATGTTTCAGTGCCGAGCGTTTTCCTTTTGCTCCGGCAACCATTAATACTGCACCCATTGAAGCTGCCATACCGGTACAAATTGTAGCTACGTCAGAACTGATAAATTGCATGGTGTCATAAATTCCCAATCCGGCATAAACCGATCCGCCGGGAGTGTTTAGGTAAATGGAAATGTCTTTGCCCGGGTCAGATGAATCTAGATAAAGCAGTTGCGCCTGAATAACATTGGCGGTATAGTCATCTACTTGTGTCCCCAGAAAAATGATGCGATCCATCATTAAACGGGAGAAAACATCCATTTGAGTTACATTTAGTTGACGCTCTTCGAGAATCGATGGTGAAATATAATTACTGGTAATGTCGGCATATTTATCCAAAGCCAAACCATTCATGCCAAGATGTTTGGTTGCATAATTGCGAAAATCGTTGTTGTTCATGATTATATAAGTTTGAAAATTTGAAATTTAAAAGGTTCTGATGATTCTGTTTCGTTGTTTACACGTCGCCACAGCATCTGTTGGTATAATAATCGAAAAAGGCTTTTAACCTTTTCAAAAAAGAAACAAAGATATAACTATTTTGTTTGATTTTTTATCGGTTAAAAGCCTTTTTGGCAAAATGAGTGAGAATAATTGTTTTTCTTACAATTATTTTTCTTCAAACATTTTGTTGAAATCTTCGATAGAAACTTCTTTGTTGTCAAGTTTTACAGCTTCTTTGATTACTGCAAATACCTTTTGATCGGCCACTCTGTCTACGATGGTTTTCAAAGTATCTTCTTTTTTCATCATGTCTTTTGCATAGTTGGCAATGATTTCATCATCCATGCCAATCATTCCATATTGTGCAAACTGAGCTTTTGCCATTTTTTTTGCAAATTCTTCAACGTCATTGGCTTCTACATTGATATTGTTTGATTTGATCAGTTTGTCTTTGATCAGCTGCCATTTCAGGCCGGCAATCATTTTAGGATAATCTTCTTCCAGAGCTTCGGCAGTAAGATTCTCGTTCGATGACAACACCCAACGTTTCAAGAATGTTTCAGGGAAAACAAGGTTTTCGAATTTTGCAACCAATAATTCTTGAGCATCAAGACCAAATTTGTATTCGCTGTCTGCTGCCAGATTTTCCTGAATGTTTTCTTTAATTTTAGCACGGAATTCTTCTTCGCTTTTTACAACGCCTTCGCCATACACTTTATCAAACAGTTCCTGATCAACTTCAGATTCCTGATAGCGTGTGATGCCTTGGATTTTTAATTGAAAATCGGCATCGATTGCTTTTGCCGCATCTTTTGAAATTTTCAGCAATGAGCTGATTTCAGCTTCACTTTCAAATGCTTTTGCAGGGTTGAATGTGATTACATCACCTTTTTTTGCTCCTACAAAAAGTGCTTTTTGAGCATCATCTTTCATGTAAGCTGCGGTGAGTGTTGCATCCTGAACTTTAATTCCAGATTCGTTTACTTTGCCATCTGCTATTTCAAGCAATTCGCCTTTCAACATATCTTTTTCTTCTACTATCTCTTCCTGAATGTATTTTCCATAACGTCCGGTGTACGATTTTAATTGATTCTCAATCATCTCGTCGCTTACGGCAATGCTATAGTATTTTACTTTATCTTTTTTCGTCAATTCAACTTCGAATTCCGGTGCAATACCTAAATCGAAGACAAATTCGAAATCTTCTTGCGCATCAAAGTCGATTGGTTTTTGCTCTGTTTCGTTTGGAAGAGGTTCGCCAAGACTATTCACATTGTTTTCGCGAATATAATTGTATAGGTTGTCAGAAACCAATTTGTTGATTTCTTCAGCCAACACGGCTTTCCCATACATTTTTTTTACTAAACCCACCGGCACCATGCCTGGGCGAAAGCCGGGAATATTTGCTTTTTTACGATAATCGCGTAAAGTTTTGTCCACTTTCTCGGCATAATCCACTTTTTCAATGCGTA
>JAATGT010000202.1 GCA_015654525.1 Bacteroidales bacterium | reverse complement strand
GGTGAAATAAAGGACAATCATTATAATTACTAAAGAACAAATAAACATGGATCAAAAAATCGTAATTCAAAGTACCGTAGACTTTGTAAAGATGGCATTATTAAATGCCGAGGGTGGTCACGACTGGTGGCACATCCATCGGGTTTGGCAGTTGGCCAAAAATATTGCGGAATCGGAAAAAGCAGACCTTTTTGTTGTTGAACTGGGGGCTTTACTTCATGATATTGCCGATTCGAAGTTTCACAACGGAGATGAAGAAATAGGGGCGCAAAAAGCACGGGAATTTCTAAGTGTACTGGCTGTTGATGAAAAAACAATTGTCCATGTAGAAAACATCATCAATAATATTTCGTTCAAAGGAGGAAAACAAGAACAACAATTCAAATCGATTGAACTTGATATTGTGCAGGATGCCGACAGATTGGATGCTATCGGTGCCATCGGCATTGCCCGTACCTTTAATTATGGCGGATTTAAAAACAGGGAGATTTATAATCCCGGAATTAAACCCGATCTGAACATGACTAAAGAGCAATACAAGAACAGCACCGCTCCGACAATCAATCATTTTTACGAAAAACTGTTGTTACTCAAAGACAGAATGAATACCAACACAGGTAAATTGATGGCCGAGAAAAGACATCGGTTTATGGAGCAATATCTGGAGGAATTTTTCAACGAATGGGACGGTAAATTGTAAGAATAGTTACAAGGTATTAGTTACGAGTTACAAGAAATTGCTTCAAAAAAAGCTAATCATTAAATATACGATTATCCTTTATTTTACCTAAGCAAAAGAAAACACCACAATCCCGAAGATCGGGATGTTCCAAAGCACAAAAGTCACACAAAAGTTTTTATGAAATAAAAACTTAGCTTTTGTTTCCTTGGAAATGCGGACTAAGTAATGGTTTGAATATAATGTCGCATTTTTCAAAAAGAATGGAACGCGGATTTGACGGATTAAGCGGATAAAACGGATTATACTTGAACATATTAAAACGGATTTAAGTCATGCAAGCATGACTGATAAGATGCTAAGTAGCTGGAGATCATTTCGACTTGTCGAAATTAAAATCCGTTTTAAAATCCGCTAGATCAGCGTTTATCCGCGTTCTATTCTTTTATTTATTTTGATTTGATTATGAGACATTATATCTTTCCTGCTACTTATATATAGCTTAAGATTTTCATTTCCGGCTTTTGTGAACCTTTTGTGGCTTTTGTGGTGAATTGTTTTTTGAAGTCCACAAAAGATAATATCTATCGATATTATTTTAGGAAACAAAGCGAATCTTCATATTAAATATTATTGCAGATTTAATTATCGCACGATGAAATTAAAAGAAATAGGTGAATTCGGATTTATCGAACGCTTCAAACCTTTATTCAATGACTTGATACAGGACAACCAAATTGGCATTGGCGACGATTGCGCCATCATTCCCGCCAATGAAACCGAAGACTGGGTAATAACTACCGATTTATTGGTAGAAGATGTACACTTTTTGCGGGAAGCCATCACTCCGCGACAACTTGGATACAAATCATTAGCAGTAAACCTGAGCGACATTGCAGCCATGGGGGGCACACCTACCGGATCATTTTTATCCATAGCCATTCCATCGTCCATCGATGTAGAATACCTCGACGAATTTATGGCTGGTTATCACGAATTGTCGGCAAAATACGGTGTAGCACTATTAGGGGGCGACACCACCAAATCGCTCAAGCATCTAACTATAAATGTTTGTGCCATGGGGAAATGTGCAAAAGGAAAAGCACGAAAAAGAAGTATGGCACAAACAGGTGATCTGATTTGTGTAACGGGACAATTGGGCGATTCGGCTGCAGGATTAAAATTACTACTGGAAAAATCACCTAGAATTGCCGGATATGACTATTTGTTGGCAAAACATCATCAACCCGAACCGCAAATTGCCGAAGGTCTGTTCTTAGCCGATATTTCGGAAGTGCATGCCATGATGGATATTTCGGATGGTATTGCTTCGGACCTGAAGCACATTCTGAAAGCATCGGGAAAAGCCGCTACAATTGATGTAAACAAACTACCCGTTTCGGACATACTAAAAAATGCAGCACAAACCCTCGATTGGAATGCAGAAGAACTGGCCGCGTCGGGTGGCGAAGATTATGAACTGCTATTCACTATGGCTCCTGAGAATCTTGAAACAATACAGCAACAGTTTGCCGAACGTTTCGGAAAGCCGCTGTATGTTATCGGACAAATTGCGGATGGTGAAAGCATCGTAAGCTGGATGAAAGGAGATAAAAAAACAGAATTAGGCCGGTCGGGCTTTAATCATTTTTGAATAATCATAAAAAAAGCACGAAACAAATGCAATACAAACGCGTATTATCAATAGCTGGCAGCGACCCAAGTGGCGGAGCCGGCATACAAGCCGATCTGAAAACCATGTCGGCTTGCGGGTGTTTTGGAACAACAGCCATCACTGCCGTAGTAGACGAAAACACGGTGGGAGTTTACGGAGTTTTCCCCATTCCTATCCCATTTGTACAGGGGCAAATCAAATCCGTTCTCGACGATATAGGAGCCGATGCCATAAAAATAGGCATGCTTCATTCATCGGAACTCATTCTGGCAGTAAAAGAAACATTATCACATTACAATATACGAAATATTGTTCTCGATCCGGTAATGGTTTCCACCTCCGGCGACAAACTATTGCAAGACGAAGCGATTGAAACCCTCAAAAACGAATTAATTCCCATCGCACGCGTAATCACGCCCAATGTTCCGGAGGCTGAAGTTTTATTAAACGAAAGAATAAAAAGCCAAAGCGATTTGCCACGAATCATAAAACGGCTTTCCTGCGGCGGAACTGTATCCGTACTACTCAAAGCCGGTCATCTTACAGATGATGAACTGACCGATGTATTTTATAATGCCGAAACCGACGAAATCATCACCCTCAGTTCCAACCGCATTTCAACACGCAACACACACGGAACAGGCTGCACTTTATCATCAGCCATCGCTTCCATGTTAGCACAGGGACTTCCGCTCAATGAAGCTATTCGTGAAGCAAAAAACTATATAAACGAAGCCATTATCAAAGGAGCAGAATACGAAATTGGCAAAGGCCATGGTCCGGTCCATCATTTCCATAATTTTTGGAAATAAACCGACAAAACATCCCAAAAGAATCCACATCAAGAGCTTCATGTGGATTTTTTTTGGGAATGTCACAATTTCAAGGCAAAACGTCTATCCTAAATATAACTAGCGCAAATAAAATAAATTCTTTCAGCCTTCCAGTTATCTTAAAATATATAAATTGTCTTATTAAAACAAGTGACAATAAAAGATATTAAGATCAATTTATCTATACTAAACATCTATAAAAACGAAATGAAGACTGAGACTTCATCATAGTTTTTGCCACAAAGCGAACTAAACTAAAAATCCAAGGCTTGTTCTTGTCATTTTTATCCAATTGTTTCAGTTTACATCTGGTTTATAAGATAGAATCATCCACTCACGTTCGCCATAGTTTTCTTATAAGCTAGAGATCTAAAGAGTAAGAATAAAAATAAAAAAAACAACACAAAAGAATATCGGACAAGAGAATAAATTAAATACCACAATACTTTCTGATTATCAATATTGAATAATAATAACTTAGCTATAAAAAACAGTTTTTAAAATCAAAGTTATTTCCATATTTTTGTGAAAATATATCAACTAAACTGTAAATTCAATAGAATACCCCAATAAAATTGAAAATATGAAGCAAGTTTACTTACTCCCGATCCTCACTATCTTACTATTACTTCATAGTTTTCAAAGCGCCGCTGTTTCTGCCTATCCATATCCATTTACATACAAACAACCAGATGGCACACAAGTGACTATTACATTAAAGGGTGACGAAAGAGCGCATTGGGCTGAAACGACCGATGGATATAAACTATTGAACAATGGCAAAAATGGTTGGGAATATGCCGTTTTAAATAAAGATGGTGACCTTCAGTGTTCTGGTAAACTTGCACGCGAAGAAAATAAAAGATCGGTTGCAGACAAAGCGCTCCTTAGCAAAACATCTAAAAACATTCGGTTTAGCCAGAAGCAAGTCAGCTTTCTGAAATCCATTTGGGAAGCCAGACACAATACCGAAAATACATCAACTAGTTCAATACAAAAAAGTATTGGAACGACCAGTACCAGCACGATACAAAAAAGCTCAGGTATTAGTAAAGTATTTAGCCCGGTAGGGACAAGAAAACTGGTAATGATACTAATCGGATTCACAGACCAAGCATTTACAAAAACAAAAGCTGACTTTGAAGCTTTGATGAATCAGGTTGGTTATAATCTGAATGGAGCTGCCGGGAGTGTAAAAGACTATTTTCTAGAAACATCGTATAATCAATTCAACATTAATACAACTGTAGCCGGTCCATATACTGCTGCATACGAAATGGCTTATTATGGCAAAAACACAACCTCTACAGGCGGAAGCGATCAAAATCCCGGAGCGCTAATTACCGAAGCAATTACACAAGCCGATAAAGATGTCAACTTTGCTGATTTTGATAACGATGGAGATGGTACAGTAGATGGTGTATATGTGGTTTATGCCGGTTATGGTGAAGCTTCCGGTGCACCGACAAATACTATATGGCCTCACGCAAGTAGTATATCTACCATGGTGTGCGATGGCGTGAAAATATCAAAATATTCCTGTTCTAACGAGTTACAGGGAACAACTGGAACCAACATAACAACAATAGGTGTTATTTGTCATGAATTTGGTCATGTGTGTGGTGCCATGGATTATTACGACACCGACTACGCCACCAACGGGCAATACGATGGAATGGGATACTGGGATTTAATGTCAAGTGGAAACTGGAATGGTAATCCGGCAGGGAGCAGACCTTCTCACATGAATGCTTACGATAAAATCAGATCACATTGGGTTACCCCTACTTTACTTACATCAGACGCATCTATAACTTTAAAAGACATTAAAGCCAATCCTACTATTTACAGATATAATACAACCACAGCTAATGAATACTTTTTGCTGGAAAATCGCCAACAAACAGGATTCAACGCATCAGTACCCGGACATGGATTAATGATTTACCATGTAGACGGAAATTATATAACAAGCCACTCCAGCGCAAACGACATAAACGCAGGTGCTCATCAAGGGATGTTACCCATGGCTGCAAGTGCAACTGTTGCAAATGGGGTGATGACCGGAAAAATTAATACTACTGCCTGTCCATGGCCGGGCACATCGTCTAAAACCACTTTTGATGACACTACCACACCCAATTCTAAATCATGGGCTGCTGCCAATACCAATGGAGGACTTTATAATATCACAGAAAGTTCGGGGATAATCTCTTTATGCTATAAAAGCTGTCCTGCAGTCAATCCGGTATTCAATTTTACGGCAACTCCCGCAAATTCCGCACAAATCAATCTTTCATGGACAAACAATGCTGCAAATAATGACATAATAATAGCCTACAATACAAGCAATACATTTGGAACTCTTACCAATGGAAACACATACAATGTGGCCGATGTTTTGACCGGTAGAGGAACAATCCTTTTCAAAGGTCCGGCATCCTCTTTCAATCAAACAGGATTATCAGCATCAACAAACTACTACTACCAAATATCGGCCATAGATGGATCGCTAAACTATTCTGCAGGAACAGTTGCCAATACACAAACCTTATGCAACTCTGTAAGTTCACTTCCATTCAATGAAGGATTTGAAGGCGGAGTGCTACCCAATTGCTGGACAAAAGAAAATGTTTCCGGAGTAACAAACTGGACTTATCAACAAGGTGGTTATTACAGTGGATACGGTCCGGCATCCTCCCACAACGGACTAAAAAACGCAACCCTGTTTGTTGCAAGTTACACTTCATCAGTTACAAAACTAATCAGTCCTCCACTTGATTTAACCGGAAGCACTACACCCGTACTAAAATTCTGGCATACACAGCAGCAATGGGGCGGACAAGATATACTCCGCGTTTACTACCGTATATCGGCTACCGATGCTTGGACTCAACTTGCCGTATACACAAATTCTATTTTAAGCTGGACAATGGAAACTATCAACCTTCCTAATCCGTCATCAACTTATTATATTGCCTTCGAGGGAACAACAAATTACGGATTTGGAATTTGCATAGACGATGTTGAGATAGAGCCTTCTGATTGTGTTGCAGGAACATGGCTGGGAACACAAAGTTCTGACTGGTTCAATCCGGCAAACTGGTGTGGAAGTATACCAACATCAACTACAAATGTGACTATACCTTTAGGAACTCTATACAGTCCTTTAATCAATGTTGATGGAGCTGTTTGCCAAAATATCACCATAGATAACAATGCCTCTTTATCTATGAATGCCGGCACGCCATACACGTTGAATATTACTGGAGACTGGACAAACAACGGAACATTTAATGCAGGAGCTGGTAAAGTGAAATTTTCGGGCACAAACAGCCTCCAAACAATCGGAGGTTCTTCCACAACCAACTTCAACGTATTAAATATATCAAAAGGAGTTCAGAGCAATGTACTCGAAGCAACATCATCCATAAGTCTGTCTGCTACCACCAATCCACTGGAGCTTGTAAGCGGAACATTTAAATTGTCCACCAATTCGGTTATTACTCCATTTACAACTAATCCCACTATCGGAGCAACTTGTGGAATATGGAATAACGGCGGAACAATAAATTCACCCGGACTAACGTGGCAACTAAGCGGATTATTGAGAAATTCTGCCGGAACGACGAATGTAGGCAATACAACAGATAATTCACTGAACTATCTTAGCGGTTCTTCTATTACAATTGAAGGAGGAACCTTGAATATAGCCTCTCGCCTTTGCCCGAATACAGCCGGAACAGATATTACAACATACAACCAGTCGGGAGGAACCGTTAATATAAACACAGCAGGTTCTACAAGTGCTTCTGTAGCTCCATTCGATATCACATCAGGTTCTTCCTTTACAATGACAGGAGGTACGAACACAATTCAAAATGCATCCGGTTTTACTTCCGAGTATCAAAACCGTGCAACAAGCAATAGCGTTACCGGTGGCACATTGCAAATTGGGGGTACCTCAACTTCAGGAAGCCCTGCCATCAGAATAAACAGTTCTGTGCCTATTTATAACTTAACGGTAAATAATACAGGGACACCTACAGCCAAACTACTTTCGAACCTTACGGTATTAAGAGATGTCACCCTTGGTACAAACTCGCAGTTGGATGCAAACAGTTTCAACCTGAATATTGGTGGCAATTGGATAAATAACGGAGGAACGCTAGCAATTCCACTTAGTGGAACTGTCACCTTTAATGGTAATATATCCCAAAATATCCTCGGAAGCACTGCAACCGGCTTTAATAATGTAACACTCAACAACAGCAATGGACTTACATTGAGAGACGACATAAACTCAACTGTGAACGGTGTACTTAATTTTACTTCTGGTGTTATTAGTACTGGTAATAATACACTAATCATACCCGTTTCAGGAAGCGTATCAAGAAGCTTAGGTCACGTATTTGGAAATTTGCAGAAAAATATTGCCACCGGAACAAATGTAAATGCCACCTTTGAAATCGGGGATAGTATCTCGGCGAATTACGCTCCACTTACTGTAACAATGGCTTCGGTAACAACTGCCGGAAACCTTGTGGCCAAAACAGCTTCCGGCGACTATTCAACCATTGCAAGTTCTAACTTATTTCCATCGGCGAGTGTCAACCGAAATTGGACATTGACTAAGTACGGAGTGGGATTTACAACGTACAGCGCCGGGTTCACTTATTTACCGGGCGATTTGGATGCAACAGTAAACGCGTCTAATCTCCAAATAGGGGAATATGCTTCATCAGTATGGACATACCCCATCATTGGAACAAATACACTCGACAATATTCAGGCAGTGGGTTTAAATTCCTTCGGGTCTTTCCAGCTGGCAGAAGGATGCGCGCAATTAGTTACACCAACATTTGATGCTATTGCTCCTAGTTGTGCTGATACTACACTGAGCGTGCTACCCACTATATCTAAAAATGGAATTACAGGGACATGGACACCGGCATTGGACAATACTAAAACAACACTTTACACATTCACCCCTACTGCAGGACAATGTGCAACATCAACGACTTTGACCATTACCGTAAATCCAACTGTTACACCAACCTTTGACACAATAGTGCCAATATGTGCAGGAAACACACTAAGTGCATTACCCATAACATCTAAAAATGGAATTACAGGAGCATGGTCGCCGGCATTGGATAATACTAAAACGACGCTCTACACATTTACTCCTGCAACAGGACAATGTGCAACATCAACGACTTTGACCATTACCGTAAATCCAATTATTAAACCAACCTTTGACACAATAGCTCAAATATGCGCAGGAAACATACTAAGTGCATTACCCATAACATCTAAAAATGGAATCACAGGAATCTGGTCGCCGGCATTGGATAATACAAAAACAACAGTCTACACATTTACTCCTAATGCCGGGCAATGTGCAACAACTGCTGTACTAACTATCACAATTAATCCGATTCTCATACCCGTATTCGATGCAGTATCTCCTATTTGTGCTGGAGAAACACTAAGTGCTTTACCAACAACATCCAAAAATGGAATTACAGGTACATGGACACCCGCATTGGATAATACCCAAACCACAGTGTACACGTTTATACCAACTGCAGGAGGACAATGTATTGCTATAAAAACACTCACCATCACAGTAATTGCCAAACCTACTACTCCAACCATCAGCGTAAACGGAAGAATATTAGTTTCCGATTCGCCGGCAGGCAATCAGTGGTACAACAGCCATGAAGCTATCGTCGGAGCAACGAACCAAAACTATCAGGCAACATCCGACGGTAATTATTACGTGGTAACCACACTTGATGGGTGTAGTTCGGCTCCATCCAACTCCATTCAACTTACCATGACCGGACTTATGAATCTGAATGAAGTAGAAATCACTAAAATTTATCCAAACCCGGTTACCGATGAATTAAACATTGAAACCCCTAAAAATAATAATCAGCAGAATGTTGAAATTTCCAACGAACTTGGACAAATTATTATCAAAAGAAATTTTGTTGAAAAAATAACCATATCCATGAGTCGCTTTGCATCTGGACTCTACGTCATTAAAATTGACAACGGAAAAACAGTTGAGTTTAAGAAAATAATTAAACAATAATTAAATGGGTTATGAGTTAGATCAATAAAAGTCATTTTTCAGTCAGGTTAAACTATTATTCAACAAGCTGTGTAATTCTTCTACAGCTTTATTGCTTTTGCAAATGTAAATACGTAAATTTGGGGCATGTTATAAACAACTCTCAATCGAACAACTATTCAATGAATTCCAATATCATCAAACTACTTGAGCACAATGATGTAAAGCCTACACCAATGCGCATGTTGGTGCTAGAGCAAATGATTACACAGCATCGAAACCTGTCACTCACCGAAATTGAAAACCTCCTCTATCCAGCCGACCGTGTAACTATTTACCGCACTTTACAGACCTTTGTCAAAAACGGTATTGCCCATTCCATCGACGCCGCCGGCAGTGGATCGGTATATGCGTTATGCCCCGGCGGCTGCTCACACGAGGCGCACAAAGATGAACATCCGCACTTTGTTTGCGAAAATTGCAAAAAAATCAGTTGCTGTACCGACTTTGTTTTTTCCTTTCTGCAAAAACCAAACACCCCAAAATATGTTATATATAAAATCGAAATGACAATTAAAGGAATTTGTCCGGAATGCACAGCCAAACAATGATTGCAATTCTATTGCATTCGTATAAATCCTATTTTTGCAAAAAATAAAGGAATTATGGCAGACAATCATCAAACTCATCACAACCATCATCATCACACCGATGTCACCAATATCAAAACAGCGTTTCTACTGAATCTTTTTTTTACGGTTGTTGAAATTATAGGCGGTTTTCTAACCAACAGTATCGCTATTCTATCCGATGCCATCCACGATTTAGGCGATTGCTTATCGCTCGGACTGGCATGGTATTTCCAGAAAGTTGCAAAAAAAGGAAGCGACAGCTCCTACTCTTACGGCTACAAGCGATTTTCATTGCTCGGAGCCATTATCAATTCTATCGTACTGGTTAGCGGTAGTATCATAATTCTTACAGTAGCCATTCCACGTATCATCCATCCTGTAGCCGCTAACACCGAAGGTATGTTTCTGTTGGCCATTCTGGGTGTGTTGGTCAATGGAGCCGCTGTTTTTCGATTAAAAAAAGGAAAATCGATCAATGAGCGGGTGGTTACACTACACTTGCTCGAAGATGTGCTGGGGTGGCTGGCAATTCTGGTTGGTTCAATAGTGATGCACTTCTTCGACGTTCCGGTGCTCGACCCCATTATGTCGGTAGGGATAGCCTGTTTCGTTTTATTTAATGTATTCAGAAACATCAAACAAAGCATGCGCATTATCTTGCAAGGCATCCCCTACGAAGTAAATATTACCGACGTATCAGCACATTTACTACAGTTTAAAGGCGTAGAAAGCATTCACGACTTACACGTATGGTCGGTAGACGGCACCTACAATGTGCTCACAGTCCATATCGTATTAAACAGTGTATTGGAAATGGAAAAACTGGCTGAACTCAAGGCCGAAATTCGCGATTCATTGCAGGAAGAAGGCATTCAGCACGCCACCATCGAATTCGAAACAAATAACGAACATTGTTGTTTCGAAAAATGCTGCGAATAAAAAAAGAGTTGCTTCCAAATGGAATCAACTCTTTTCTTGTACGCAGAATGAGACTCGAACTCACACACCGTAACCGGCACTACCCCCTCAAAGTAGCATGTCTACCATTCCACCATCTGCGCAAGAGTATGTATGAGGAAAAAAACAAAAAACAGGTACCCAAAACAGGACTCGAACCTGCACAGCCTTACGACCACTAGTCCCTGAAACTAGCGTGTCTACCAATTCCACCATTTGGGCAAATTAATATACTACTTAGAGAAAAAAAGCGAAACACGCACGTTTCGCTATTCATTCAATGAGCGAAAAACGGGACTCGAACCCGCGACCCCGACCTTGGCAAGGTCGTGCTCTACCAACTGAGCTATTTTCGCAATATGTTTTTGCCTGTATCACTTTACCGACATACAACTTTTCAATTGCGGTGCAAAGATAGTGCGTTTTTCATAAAATGCAAATATCTAAAGAGAAAAAATATTGTTTTTTTGTCATCTAAACGTAATATTTTCATTTAATAGTCAGATAAACATATATTTGAAATAATAGCAATCTAATAAAAAACTAAATTCAGGCTCCGGCACTCTGATTTATCAAGGCGAATATCGTATTTTTGTATTCTTTTTAAACTTGTCGGAACATGGATGAATAGAGTAAAACAGACAAAAAAGCACTTCAATCAATACAAAGCAAACTCAAAAAAGCAATCAATGATTACGGATTGATTGATGATGGAGATCACATTCTTATCGGACTCTCGGGAGGCAAAGACTCTCTGGCATTAGTTGAATTGCTCGGTGAGCGGATGAAAATTTTTGTTCCACGGTTCAAAGTGACAGCCGCTCATATCTCAGTCGAAAATATTCCTTATCAATCCAATTTGGCTTATCTTCAAGCACACTGCGAACAATTTGGCATACCGTTCGTTCATCACATTACACACTTTGACGATAGCATAGATAACCATAAATCTACCTGCTTTCTGTGCTTTGGCATCGTCGAAAAGCTTTGTTTGAGCTGGCTCAAAACTTGGATGCAATAAAATTTCGCTGGGACATCATTTGGATGACATGACCGAGACCCTGCTCTTAAATCTCGTTTATCAAGGTTCGTTTGGCACCATGCCTCCCAAGTTGAAAATGGACAAATTTGATATGACCATAATCCGCCCACTTGCATTAATTTCTGAAAAAGATATGAAAGAAATGGAGCAAATCCGTGCTTATCAGAAACAAATAAAAAACTGTCCACACGAAAAAGATTCCTCACGTCGCGATGCCAAAAATCTGATTACCGAACTGGAAAAATGAAATCCCAATGTTAGACAAAGCATCTGGGGAGCTATGGAAAATATAAAAACCGATTATCTTCCTCAAAAAGTAAAATAGGGATTAGTTCAATGGCTTTAGCATTAGATTCACAAAATTTAATTTATCATTTATGAAAGGATTTATCACTATAAGCCTATTAGTTGTATCAAATGTATTTATGACCCTTGCTTGGTATGGGCATCTCAAAATGCGCGAATTTAAATGGTTTGATTCATTGCCACTCGTAGTTGTTATATTTATTTGTAATAAAATGGTATAGTATTAAATTCAATGTAAATTATTGAAATACAAGCTTATATAGATGTGTAACTTTTAATATATGCCATCAAATTATTTTTTTATTTAGGAAAGTTTAGCATTTCAAAAACCCAAAAGTTTTAAAAACCACAATTTGTGCAAGGAAGAGAGGGGATGAGGTTAACTTGCTGAACCAAAAAAGTTTAATAACCGCCCCTACCCATTGAAGATGGTCTACTGGTCACCCGACCATCTACCAAGACAAAACAAGCAACACTATCTTATTTAAATGTTTCTAATATAGAAATATTTTCCAAACTCAGCACCGAATTTTAATCGACTCTATCTATTTTTGCTAAAATTTAAAAAAGAAAAAATATGAGTGGATTTAACGTTTATTATTTAGCCGCTATTTGTGAAGTTTCAAATTTGTTAATACCAATTTTCATGTGCTTATATGAATGGATTAACGAAGAGAAAGTAAAAGGCTATGTACATTTTAGATTACTTTGAAACAATAGAAGACTATTAAACTTTTGCGTTTCGAAACGCATGAATCTGTTTAATTATTTTTATCGACTATATTAAAGCAATATATATGCCTGCAAATAAAAACAATACCAAACTCAACACTATATTATATATTGTTTTTAATATTTTTGCGAAATATATGAATAAAACGACAACACATAAGGTAGAGAGTAATAG
>JAATGT010000090.1 GCA_015654525.1 Bacteroidales bacterium | reverse complement strand
TTCAGGGGATTTAGGGACGGTATTAAAGTCTATTTTCCGCCCCAAGCCCCTAAAGGGGATGTTAAATAGTATCGTCTTTGAAAAATTAAAATGGTACATTATATTCATTCCATTACTTATATTTCTGAAAAAAGAAAAAGTACGAACTGAGGCTTCGCTTTTTATACTTTATTATTTTCGCAACAGTGTCCAATTTTCTTCGTTTGGTACGTACTGTTATTTGAACAGTACGTACTGGCAGTTGAACAGTATACACTGTTACTCCAACAGTACGCACTGACGGTCGGACAGTATACACTATTACTCGGACAGTATACACTGATGGTTGAACAGTACACACTGTTACTCCAACAGTATGTACTGACGGTTGAATAGTATGCACTGTTAGTCGAACAGTATACACTGTTACTTGAACAGTACGCACCGTTACTCCAACAGTACGTACCGAACGAACTACAGTGTCTACTTATCCAACCACGGCACATTCGAGCAGTTGGCAGGTAAGGTCCAGAATTTCAAACACAAGCATTGATATCACAACTACAAATTATATTTAAGAGGAAGTAATCTATTTTATAGAGACTGGTCCAATGCATATCCGATACTGGTCAGATGGCTTTCAGATTATCTGATCAGTTTGCGCTGTCAAATACTAGGAGTGCAAGCTGGAGTCACACAGCAATCGGATAGTCCCGACAAAAGCAGAATAATGTAGCTCTTTTTGTGTATTTATACATCTAATTCAAAAAAATACTATATTTGCAGGTGTAAATTTGTCATAGGCACACTATTTAATTATTGAACAAACATGGATAGCAGATCGATTCGGGAGAATGGATCTGCTTGTTTTTGTTTTATACAATCACTATTGATCGGATGACTTAAAGTCATCCGATCAATAAAGCTCCGGAGCGACCTGTTTGTAAAACGCCGCTTCAACATAAACCAACCCCACACACCAACCGTAGACCCACATAAAAAAACGGATAATCCGTTCCCGAATTATCCGTTTTTTATGTCATTGTAAGTTTATCTTCTTTTGTATGACGAAGAACCACCTTTGTAGCTTGAACCTCCGCTGCTTCTGCGTTCGCCACCTTCCGAAGAAGATGAGCGACTGCTTCTGTCACCCAGATCGCGGTTGCGCCATGGTTTTTCGCCACCTGCACCAGCCGATGAACGAGGAGCACGATCGCTGCTGCGATCACCACCACGGTATCCACCGCCACGCGATTCGCCACCACCATAACTACCACGCGAGCGGTATTCCGGTTTGCGACTGCCACCACCTTCGAATGATTTGCTGCCTTTAGCTTCCGACACTTCCACTTCCGATTGGCCTGCAAAAGCTGAAACCACTGCATCCAACTGATCAGCAAAAACATCAAAGAAGGTAAACTTGTTGGTAACTTCGATAGAACCAATATTGATAGACTTATCACCTGTTACATCATTGATAATGCCCAACAAACGTTTTGGGTCAATGCCTTCGCGTTCGCCTACGTTCATTTTCAAACGCACACGTCCACCCGGTCTTACACTACGCTCGCCACGTTCACCACGCTCGCTGCGTTCAGGCAAGTTCAGATCTTCAGCATTTTTATAATAGCTCAAGAAACGGTTAAACTCTAATGAAACGAAACGTTTCAGCAGTTCTTCCTTACTCAGGTATTCCAATTGAGTCATAATCTGCGGCATGTAAGTCTCAATTTGCTCTTCGCTTACTTCTACATGTTCCATACGATCAATCATAAAGAACAATTGTTTCTTACAAACATCCAACCCGTTAGGAATCTGTTCCTGAATAAAAGTCTTGCGGAGCATGCGCTCTATGTCTTTTATTTTAAAACGTTCTTTGGAATGAATAATAGACACAGCAATACCTTTTTTATTGGCACGACCTGTACGTCCGCTACGGTGGGTATAAATTTCCACATCGTCGGGCAGGTTATAATTAATTACGTGCGTCAGGTCGCTCACATCCAATCCACGTGCAGCCACATCGGTAGCCACCAGCAATTGAATATTACGGATGCGAAATTTCTGCATCACGTTATCGCGTTGTGCCTGCGACAAGTCGCCATGCAATGCATCAGCACTGTAACCATCGTGCATCAGTTTATCGGCAACTTCTTTAGTTTCCTGACGGGTACGGCAGAATACGATACCGTAAATATCGGGATTTAAATCCACAATACGTTTCAGTACCAGGTACCGTTGACGGGCTTGCGACACATAATATATATGTTCTACATTTTCCGATCCGGCATTTTTTGTTCCTACGGTAATTTCTTCGTAGTTCTTCATGTACCTTTTAGCAATCATGGAAATTTCTTTCGGCATAGTAGCCGAGAAAAGCATCGTACGACGAGTATCAGGAGTACGCTCCAGAATGGTTTCAATATCTTCTTTGAAACCCATGTTCAGCATTTCGTCGGCTTCATCAAGTACCAGGAAGTCAATAGCTCCCAATTCTACTTTACCGCGTTCAATCAGGTCGATCAGTCGACCCGGAGTGGCCACAATAATTTGTGGAGCTGTGTCCAACTGACGAAGTTGTGTGCGAATGTCTTCGCCACCATATACCGCCACAATACGCATTCCACGTATGTTTTTGGCATAACCCTTCAGGTCGTTGGCAATCTGAATACATAATTCGCGGGTTGGCGAAAGTACCAAAGCCTGCACTTGTTTGCGCGATGCATCAATAAGGTGCAACACCGGCAGACCAAACCCTGCTGTTTTACCTGTTCCTGTTTGTGCCAAAGCCACTAAATCAGCAGTTTGTTCCAGCATAAACGGAATAGTTTTTTCCTGTACGGGCATAGGATTTTCATAGCCCAGTTCTTCGATGGCCGATAAAATCTCGTCCTTCAAATTCAATTCTCTAAATGTCATGTTGTTTGTTTTAGTACACGTCTCGAGTAGTCATCCGGCGATATATTTATGAGCACGAACAGTAGTAATCAGTTCTGTATCTCATAGAACCCTCATGTACATTTTACTCTTTAAATTAAGCGAAAGAATAAAAATTGGATTCGGGCTACATTCGTAATTACAAACGTGTACCCTCTTTTAAGCAGACTGTCTTGGTTAAAACAGTATAAATCGGATATTTACTCACAACGTATAGTTGTTTATAAATCGGGTGCAAAGGTAGTAAAAATATTCGATGCGACAACACCCCACACAAAAATGAATTTACATCTATGTAAATGAATTGTTTCTATTCAAACAATGAACGGCTTAAACTTGGCAATCCGGACACCTGTAAAGCCCTAGTTACCGGCAGCACAGATACAAATAATCTCCATACCCCACCAACATCTGAAATTTCACAGCACTCTATAGACAGTCGAATGAGAATACAAAATAATTAGCTCCGGCTAAAAAACTCCGAAACGAAAAACAACCCACTATCCCGAAAACAGAGCTATACAAAACACACTTGTATTAAACCTACGTTAAAGACCGTAATCTACTCCCGACTTCTGCTTTTTGAGATATTCTAAACTGATTATTCCTTGTATTATTGAAATTTTTCATTAATTTTGTCAGCGATTTATTACAAAAACACAGCGTTGAATATCAAACTATTATAATACATTATCAGACATGAAATCAATGACTAAAAGTCCTTTGCAACTTGCACGTGCAAGCTACCAGCCTAAGTTGCCGGCAGCACTCAAAGGCAATGTAGTACTCAAAGAAGGTGCAGCCACCGAATCGGTTGCCGATCAGGCCGACATCAAGAACCTGTTTCCAAACACCTATGGCATGCCATTAGTAACATTCGAAACTGGTGCAAAAAAAGAATACCCAATACTTGCTGTTGGCGTTATCTTATCAGGCGGACAAGCTCCCGGCGGACACAATGTAATCTGTGGATTATACGACGGACTAAAAGTATTGAACCCAAACAATAAATTGTATGGCTTTCTTGGTGGTCCAAGTGGATTGGTTGATCATGAATACATTGAGCTTACCAAAGAAATTGTTGACGATTATCGTAATACCGGTGGTTTTGATATTATCGGTTCGGGACGTACCAAACTTGAAGAAGAATGGCAATACGAAAAAGGAGTTGAAATATGCAATAAGTTAGGCATTAAAGCTATTGTAATCATTGGTGGTGACGACTCTAACACCAATGCTTGTGTACTTGCCGAGTATTACGCTCAGAAAAAAGCGGGCATTCAGGTAATTGGCTGTCCTAAAACTATCGACGGTGACCTGAAAAACGGCATGATCGAAACTTCGTTTGGTTTTGACACTGCATGTAAAGTATACTCCGAATTAATCGGTAACATCCAACGCGATGCCAATTCAGCTAAAAAATACTGGCACTTTATTCGCTTGATGGGTCGCTCGGCATCTCACATCACGTTGGAATGTGCATTACAAAGCCAACCGAACATCTGTATCGTATCGGAAGAAGTGGAAGCTAAAAACCAGACTTTGAACGATGTGGTAAATGATATCGTCAAAGTAATTGTACACCGCGCCGAACACGGATTAAACTTCGGAACTATTCTAATTCCCGAAGGTTTGATTGAATTCATTCCCGCTATGAAGACTCTGATCGCCGAGCTGAACGATTTACTGGCTCATAACGAAGATTTCAACGCCATGAATACCGACGAAGAAAAACGTCAATATGTAAAAGGCATGTTGTCACCGGTTAGCGCTGACGTATATCGCAGTCTTCCAAAAGGGATTGCGAAACAATTAACGTTGGACCGCGACCCACACGGCAATGTTCAGGTATCTTTAATTGAAACAGAAAAGTTGTTGATCGAGATGGTTGCAAAACGCCTGGCACAACTGAAAGCCGAGGGTACTTACAAAGGTAAATTCTCGGCCATCAACCACTTCTTCGGTTACGAAGGACGTTGTGCAATTCCTTCCAACTTCGATGCTGACTATACCTATTCGTTGGGATATACAGCCTCTATTCTTATTTCAGAAGGAAAAACAGGTTACATGTCATCGGTTCGCAACCTCACTGCTCCTGCCGCCGAATGGATTGCAGGTGGTGTGCCAATCACGATGATGATGAACATGGAAAAACGTCACGGTAAAATGAAACCGGTAATCCAGAAAGCATTGGTATTGCTGAACGGAGCACCATTCAAATACTTCGAAAAACACCGCGTAAGTTGGGCTGACGAAAAGTCAAGTTACATTTATCCGGGACCAGTTCAATATTACGGACCAACTGAAGTATGTGACCAACCAACCAGAACTTTGTTGTTAGAACAAGAAAAATAGAACTATCAACACTGAGTTATCTAAAAACGGATTTGTCAAGAGACAAGTCCGTTTTTTTTATTTATCAATCACAAATATGTATTTTTGCAGCATTATCAAACTAGACACAACATGCTTATACTCCTCTCGCCGGCCAAAATAATGAACTTCGAACCTCAAACGAGGACAACATACTGCAGCAAACCTGAATATATTCATGAAGCTGAGCAACTCATTGAGTTGTTGCGCGACCTATCCCCATACGACCTGAGCAAACTACTCGACATAAATGCCGGGCTAACCCAACTCAACTTTGACAGGATATTCAACTGGCACCTCCCATTCTCACTCCAAAATGCCAAACAAGCCGTACTGGCATTCGATGGTGAAGTATTCCGCGGACTCAATGCGAAAACCCTGTCGGACGATGACCTGCAGTATGCACAAACACATCTGCGCCTTTTTTCGGGACTCTACGGCATTTTGCGTCCGTTTGACCTTATTCAACCCTATAGGCTCGAAGTAAGCTCTAAGCTCCAAAACACCAAAGGCAATGATCTGTATGCTTTTTGGAAAGAAAAGGTAACCTTGTCTGCGCTGAAGACACTCAAAGCAACAGGTAAACCGGAGATTTTGATTAATCTGGCCTCAAGCGAATACTTCAAAACACTCAACCTGAAAGGCACAAAGACCAGAGTCATCCACATTGAGTTCTACCAACTAAAGGACGATAAACTCAAACAAATAGTAATCTATACCAAAAAGGCGCGGGGTTTAATGGCTCGTTATGTGATTGAGAACAGAATTGAAGACCCAGAGGATCTGAAAGGATTTAGCAGCGAAGGGTATTGGTTTAGTCCGCAACATTCCACCGACAGCCACTTTGTTTTTACACGATAAAAGATAGTTGCCTTCGGCGATATTAGCTGCGCGATATTTACTCCCTTCGGGAGTGTTATTGGCTGCGCAATAGGTGCCTTCGGCATCATTAACCTTTAATGATATCAATGACAATCCATCATTTTAGAACTGATTGATTACTGCTACGGTATGACATGCCACTACACCAGCTGTTTCTGTACGCAGTCTACTATTACCCAACGAAACAGGAATAAAACCAAGTGAAATGGCTTTCTGCACTTCTTCCAGACTAAAGTCTCCTTCAGGTCCTATCAGAATCAGCACATCCGACGAGGGTTTAATCTCATTCTGAAATAACTTCTTATCTTCTTCGTAACAATGGGCAATGAATTTCTGCGATGCCTGATGATTCTTCATCAGCTCATCGAAAGTAGTCAGCGGATTTAATTTGGGGAAATATGCTTTTAGCGATTGCTTGGCTGCCGCCACAATAATTTTCTGTAGCCGCTCCTCCTTCACTATTTTGCGCTCTGAAAAACGACAAACAAGAGGTGTAACCTCATCAATGCCTATCTCGGTCGATTTCTCGAGAAACCATTCCAATCGCTCAATATTTTTAGTAGGTGCTATGGCAATATGCAGTTTATAATCATGTTTTCCAGCGCCGACTGTTTCTATTATTTCAAAACCACAGCGTTTTGGATGTGGATTAGTTATGCGTGCTGTATAAAAGCCTCCTACTCCATCTACCACCGCAATCTCTTCACCGATCTGCAAGCGTAGCACTTTCACAGCATGCTGCGATTCTTCCTCCGGAAGAGTTTGAACTGTAAGAACATTTTGACATCCGGGAAAAAAGAAAATAGTATCGGTCTTAGCCATGCACGTTAAACAGGTTATTTCTATAATCGGGAATGAATGCTATAACAGCAACGAGCGCAAAAAAAACATTAGTATATCTCTCCCTTTGCTGCCAGCAATGTATTTTTTAGCAGAGAAACGATAGTCATCGGACCCACACCACCGGGAACCGGAGTAATGAAAGAACATTTAGGAGCCACTTCGTCGAATTTCACATCACCACTTAACCGGAATCCGCTTTTGGTTTTGTCGGAGGGAACACGGGTTGTGCCCACATCAATAACTGCAGCACCATTTTTTACCATATCAGCAGTAAGGAATTCGGGCATCCCTAATGCTGCAATAATGATATCGGCTTGCAGACAAATTTCTTTCAGATTCTTTGTACGACTATGACACACCGTCACAGTGGCATCACCCGGATAGCCTTTTTGCATCATAAGCGATGCAATCGGCTTGCCTACAATATTACTACGCCCTATTACCACGCAATTTTTACCGGATGTAGGAATCTCATAACGTTTCAATAATTCAATAATACCGGAAGGAGTAGCCGATACATAACAAGGTAAACCAATAGACATGCGGCCGACATTGACCGGATGAAAACCATCTACATCCTTGCGATAGTCAATTGCCTCAATTACTTTTTGTTCCGAAATATGTTTTGGTAAAGGTAACTGTACGATGAATCCATCTAAATCTTTATCTTTATTCAAGTCATCAATCCGGGCAAGCAATTCAGCTTCCGTGACATTATCTTCAAAGGTGATTTTCGTTGATTTAAAACCCACCCGCTCACACGACTTTACTTTGTGTGCTACATAGGTTTCGCTTCCCCCATCATGGCCTACAATAATAACTGCCAAATGCGGAGCTCGCTTACCCGAAGCTAGTATTAGTTTTACTTCCTCTGCTATTTCTGCTTTCACTTGTTCCGAAATAGCTTTACCATCGATTATTTTGTACATATCAACCCTATTCTGATCCCCCAAAGGGGAAAGATAAAAAAAATGTATTATTGCTATTAATATTTTGGAATCTCACTTGAAAGTTCCCCAAAGGAAAAATTAAGAGACCATTATCTACGTTTTCCCAGTTTCAATTTACCCTGACTCATGGTAGCCATTTTCATCATTTTGCCGGTTTGATCAAACTGTTTCAGCAAGCGATTTATATCTACAATAGTTGTTCCGCTTCCTTTGGCTATACGTTGCTTACGGCTACCATTAAGCAAAGATGGATTTTCGCGTTCACGCGGAGTCATAGAATAAATGATGGATTCAATACCTTTAAATGCATCATCCCCGACTTCAACATCTTTCAATGCTTTTCCCATTCCGGGTATCATGGCAGCCAGATCCTTGATATTTCCCATTTTCTTGATTTGTTGAATCTGAGAAAGGAAGTCATTAAAGTCAAACTGATTTTTGGCAATACGTTTTTGCAAACGACGAGCATCTTCTTCGTCATATTGTTCCTGAGCCCGTTCCACCAACGAAACAATATCACCCATTCCCAAAATACGATCGGCCATACGTTCCGGATAAAACACGTCCAGCGCATCCATCTTTTCACCGGTTCCTACAAATTTAATAGGTTTGTTGACCACCGAACGAATGGAAAGTGCAGCACCACCACGTGTATCACCATCAAGTTTTGTCAGGATCACTCCGTCAAAATTCAGCGTATCATTAAATTCTTTGGCCGTGTTTACAGCATCTTGTCCAGTCATGGCATCTACCACAAACAGGATTTCCTGCGGTTGAATTGCTTTCTTAATAGCTGCAATTTCTTTCATCATCGCCTCATCTACTGCTAAACGACCTGCAGTATCGATGATTACCACATCATTACCATGAAGTTTAGCATATTTGATAGCCGCCTCGGCAATAGCCACCGGATTTTTATTATCTAAATCCGAATAGACAGGAACAGACAATTGTTCTCCAAGCACTTTCAACTGCTCAATAGCAGCAGGGCGATAAACATCACAAGCTACTAATAATGGATTTTTACTTCGTTTTGTTTTCAGCAAGTTGGCAAGTTTACCCGAGAAAGTAGTTTTACCCGATCCCTGCAAACCCGACATCAAAATCACGGTAGGTGAACCTTTCAGATTGATATCGACATTCTGGCCACCCATCAACTCAGCTAACTCATCATGTACAATTTTCACCATCAACTGATTTGGTTTCAGCGAGGTTAGCACATTCTGCCCTATAGCCTTTTCTTTTACCGTCTCGGTAAATGTCTTCGCAATTTTATAGTTTACATCGGCATCCAGTAAGGCTTTCCGTACATCTTTGAGCGTTTCTGCAACATTGATTTCGGAGATTTTACCTTCACCTTTCAGTATTTTAAACGACCGTTCCAGTCTTTCACTTAGAGATTCAAACATATGGTGGTAATAATAATTTATTTTTCAGAACACATAAATAGCTGATTAATTATGCATCAAACAGTATTTTTACGAGAGTGCAAAGGTAAGAAAAATGCATTAATTGCCAAAGTGAAAAACCGGACTTGTTGAACTTTAAACCAAACGGATATAAACAACTGATATGCAATAAAAGAGGTCAGGGAATCCTGACATCACTGGTTAATAAACACAAATCAGAGAAACCGCAAACTATTTTATCACCTTAAAAACCTGTATTCACTTATTTATCTTTTACTGGCACAAACATTCATTTGTTTCAGAGTTAGAAAATTTCAAACAAACTAATTATCTTCATTCTGATAGAGTTTAAATGCCAAACAAATATAAGGCATATCCCCTTAACGAAATTGTCTGTAGGTAACATATACTCTCTCATTAGTTACAAATTCTGCACAAATAACTTTTCTATCCGACTTTACAACCATTCGGCATCAAAGTTTAAATTCGGATAGTATCATTCAAACAAATCCAAATCAATGGCTTCACCCATCTGTTTGTATCCGGCTTCGTTGGGATGTAAAAAATCACCACTTTGTAAATCAGGTAGCATGGCTTTACCGTTATTCGGATCGCTCATCACTTTGTCAAAGTCAATTACTGCGTCAAAACGTCCGCTTACTCGTATCCATTCATTGACAGTATTTCGAGCGGTCTGACGGAAATCTTTATCGTAGAATG
The DNA here is from genome assembly GCA_015654525.1 of Bacteroidales bacterium. Lineage (GTDB taxonomy): Bacteria > Bacteroidota > Bacteroidia > Bacteroidales > Paludibacteraceae > Paludibacter. The sequence continues at coordinate 704 of JAATGT010000090.1, read as the reverse complement.
ATTTTGCAAAAGGAAGAATGGTCGCCCCGTAAACCTTGAGACCTTTTGCATGCGCTTTATCAATCATCCGGCTATAGGCATCAATTAAATCCCGAGCAATCTTTGGTGCTGTGATGCTGTCCCTGATTCCACCAATATCATTAATCCCTTCCGAAATAATCAGCCATTTCACATTACTTTGAGAAAGGATGTCACGATCGAAACGTATTACAGCAGGTTGACCCTGTCCGCCATGAACTACACAGTTACCTCCGATTCCTAAATTCAACACGCCACAATGGCTTGTTGCCGGATTCTTAAGCAGGCGTTCTGATAACACGTCCGACCAACGGTTAAACTTACTTGTTCCTGATCCTCGCCCATCGACAATTGAATTACCTAAAATAGCTATTGCTGCAGTTGATTTTGGAGCTAATACATCAATACCGCTTATAACAAACCAATGATCAGTAGTGATGGCATTGCTAAAGTCTGCCGTAACCGACTGGTTCCCTACTAAAAGATAAGATGTAGCACGCGAGGCTGCATGCCCCCCGATTTCAGGTCCGGCTTCAGCAAAACAGATTGTTATTGCGACCTTCATGCCCGGTTCCAGATGAAATGATACCGGATCGGATACAGTATCCTTGTTGGCACCCATAGTTACTTCTTCTTTCCCGTTGAATTTTAAAATTTTATTCGTTGCAGCATCAATGGAGCTACCG
>JAATGT010000267.1 GCA_015654525.1 Bacteroidales bacterium | reverse complement strand
TCGTCTAACGATTTTCTGAAAAATAGGACATTATTTAAGTCCTATTACTTAATAGATATTCACTCCCTTCGGTCATGTTATTATCGCAACGAATAACGCGAAGCTAATATCACGAAGTAATAACAAGAACAAAGTGAGTAAAATATGAACTGGAACCAACTTTTATCGACTAAGCGCTTCGGTCAGGAGCAATATCATGTGAAACGCGATGACGACCGTAGTGAGTTTCAGCGCGATTACGACCGTCTGATTTTCTCTGCACCATTTCGACGGCTGCAAAACAAGACGCAGGTATTTCCGCTTCCGGGCAGCGTGTTTGTACACAATCGGCTTACACATAGTTTAGAAGTTGCATCGGTGGGTCGGTCGTTGGGAGTGAATGTAGCTCACAAACTGAAGTCGAAGAAGCATATAGAAACTCCGTACCTTGAAGAAATTGGGGCAATCATATCGGCAGCATGCCTGGCACACGATTTGGGTAACCCACCCTTCGGTCATTCGGGCGAAAAAGCCATTGCCACTTATTTTTCGGAAGGTAACGGACAGCATTTGGCTACCCAAATGAGCGCTGAAGAGTGGAAAGACATTATTTGCTTTGAAGGCAATGCCAATGCGTTGCGCTTGCTTACTCATCAGTTCAATGGTCGGCGACCTGGTGGATTCGTACTAACGTACAGTACACTAGCTTCTATCGTAAAATACCCGTATGCTTCTGTTTATTCCGATCCTAAAAAACAAAAGTTTGGTTTTTTTGATTCGGAGAAAGCTGACTTTGAGAAGATAGCCAACGAACTGGGAATACCGCATCTAACCAACAATGGGAATCGCTACGCACGTCATCCGCTGGTGTATCTGGTAGAGGCTGCCGACGATATTTGTTATCAGATTATGGATATTGAAGATGCGCACAAGCTCAGAATACTGACTTCGGATGAAACGAAGAATTTGTTTCTAGGATTTTTTAATGCAGAGCGCAGAGCTCGTCGGCAGGAAACCTTACGGATGGTTACGGATGTGAACGAACAAATAGCTTACCTTCGGTCTTCGGTCATCGGGCAATTAATTGAAGAGTGTTCAGCTGTTTTTACCGATAACGAAACTGATATTCTGAATGGGACCTTTGCTTCGTCGCTTATAAAAAGTCTGCCACAACATTCGGCCGAAGCTTACGAAAACTGTTCGAACACAGCCTTTGCCAAAATATACCGCTCACAGGAAGTGCTGGATGTAGAACTGGCCGGTTACAAAATCATCCTTACGTTGCTGGAACATCTGGTAGCCGCGGTGCTGAGTCCGGACAAAGCTTACTCGCAACAACTGCTGATGCGTATACCCCAGCAATACGAAACCAACAGTTCCACGGTATACGGGAAAGTAATGGCAGTGCTGGATTATATTTCGGGCATGACCGACGTGTACGCACTGGATTTATATCGAAAAATAACGGGAATGAGTATCCCTAGTTTATAGTTATAAAAAACAAAAGCGCTATGAATGAAGGTAGCAAAAAAAATGAATTCAAATGTCCACCCTGGTTACTTACCGGGGTAGTTGACTGGATGGATATGGTTGATACTTTAGTAGAAAAGACTAAGATAGACCGGGACGAGATGATAAAAACGATCAATTTGTTTTTCGAAGAGATGGCGAAAAAACTCAGACAAGGACATAGTATTAATTTATCTATTGGTATTTTTCATCCTCATTTTGGTCCAATAGACCCCATCACCGGTGAACAAGAAATGCAGGTGGAGTTTATCCCCAGTCAGAAAATGCTAAAAAAAATTCAAGAAGAGCGGATAAAACGACTTAACGACGCGCTGTTGAACTAAGGAGAAACTGTAGGAATAACAGTTTGATCGTAGAGAAGAATCTGATTTCTTTTACAAGACAACAATAATTCATAATACATAAGCGCTATGAACGAAGATAGCAAAAACAATGAATTCAAATGCCCATCCTGGCTGCTTACAGGAACAGTAAGCTGGAGCGACCTGATTGATGGCATAGCAGAAAGAACCAAACTGGATCGGGATAAAGTAACAGAAGTGCTGAGACTTACTTTTGAAGTAATGGAAGAAATGCTGAGGAATGGTTCAAGTGTGAATTGGTCATTAGGAACTTTTCGGCCCCATTTTGCAGAACCTGACCCCATTACCGGCGAACGGGAAATGAAAGTAGAGTTCATTCCAAGTCCGAAATTTCTTAAAGCCATTGTAAGGGCTCAACAAAATCGATTGAACAGGATTTCGCTAAACTAATATTTAGGATTTACAAGTAAATAGTTACGAATTACAAGACAGTTCATATGGACTTTTCTATCAGAAAACAAATCATTAAAAGGTATTGCTTACTTAAAGCTAGCTTTCAAAAAAAAATCTCCGAATTACTCCAAAGATCTTTATATCCGTTGACTGACAACAGCTCAATATCCGATAGTTTGTGCCAGAATAAACTTATAATTGTCGCCCAGATGCATTGCTTTAAGGAGTTCGGCTTCTTTAGCTCCGGCGCGGACCACACATTTAAGTCCTTCAGAGGCACAATATAGGTAAACATTTTGTCCGCAGTAACCCGAGTCCATAAATGCTTTAAGAAAACTATCCGTTACACTTTTCCCTTTTGCAATAAAAAGCAGATTCAATGGAGCCGTGTCCACAAAAGTTTGCAGACCAGCCAAAGCACGATAATCACCTTTTACAAGCGGCTCCAATTGATGCTTTTGTGGATTATAAAAGTAAATGCCCGTAGAGAATACCGCATAAGTTTGAAGCGGATATAAACCCATAGCCGAAGGAACAGTGCGTTTCCCATTAGTACGATTTATTCCATTAGCCACCCACAGCACTTCTGACAGATGTTTAAGCGAAAGATTTCTTGATTCAAACTGCCGATCCGATTTTCGATGCGCAATAGCTTGCATAAGTGGTTTTCCTCCCAAAGTATCGGGAGCTAATAATTTGATTGTATCAAAAGTAGCAGATTGCGTGAGCAAGTCGTTGCCCATTCCTCTTTTTGTTTGCGCCTCGCAAGGATTGAAAACAAGTGCGAAAGCCAAAAGGACTAAGAAAGAGTATTTCATAAGATGTAAATTGAGTGAATAATTTCTTAAACCACAAACTTACAACTTTTTCATGTATTTTTGTGTTCTAATCATACAAAATTCATCGACGGGATCAGGCTTCGGCCTGTCCCGTGCCATAATAAACATTCTATTCAACATGAAATACATTCCTGCCAAGCCTAACACTCTTGGACTAATAACACTAAACGATGTAGATTTAAACGAAATAGTGCCATTTATCGACTGGGGATTCTTCTTTATGGCCTGGCGATTATCAGGTAAATACGAGGGCATTGAAACCGTTCATGATTGCCTTTCGTGCAAAATGAGTTGGCTGCAACAATTTCCCCAGACCGACAGACCCAGAGCTGAAGAAGCCCTCAAGCTCTTCAAAGATGCACAGGAAATGCTGCGACACATGCTCGACAAAAAAATTGTATCGGTCAATGCCAGTTTCGGTATTTTTCAGGGATATGCCCTGGGCGATGATATTTTTATTGAAAATGAAGGCAACACCATCACCCTGCCCATGCTCCGCCAGCAACATCCGGCTACTGATGGATTTTGTTACTCACTTGCTGACTTTGTGGCTCCCGAAAACGATTATGTAGGTGCATTTGCCACCACCATTCAAGGCGTAGAGGCTTATGCCGAAGCATTCGAGAAAGAAGATGATGTTTATCGGTCTATTTTGGCCAAAACACTATCCGACAGACTGGCTGAAGCAGCTGCCGAATGGATTCACTACAAAGTGCGACGTGAATACTGGGGTTACGCACCCGACGAGAATTTATCCATAAAGGATATGCTGAAAACCATGTACAGCGGCATTCGTCCGGCAGTGGGTTACCCCTCCCTACCCGACCAATCCATTATTTTTGAACTGGATTCACTGTTGAAATTTTTCGAAATAGGCATTCAACTTACCGAAAACGGAGCTATGTTTCCCAATGCATCGGTATGCGGATTGTATTTTGCCCATCCGAAGTCGAAATACTTTATGATAGGTAAAATAGACGAAAATCAGTTTCATGACTATTCCCGCCGATGCGGAAAATCGCCAGACATACTTCGAAAATGGATGGCTGCTAATTTATAATATGTTGATGTGATGATATGTTGATGTGATAATGTGATGATCAGTCTAACTAATTTAAGATACAAATTGGGGATCACAATTATTATTTTTACTCCATTTTCTCTGTATGATTTCATTAACTCATCATTCATCGCCTCACTAAACCATTATCACATCAACATATCATCTCATCATCACATTATCATATTATTTAGTAACTTTGCACTCCCATTATTAATTATACTGAATGCGCATCGATATTATTTCCGCCGTGCCTGAATTACTTGACAGTCCGCTCAATTATTCCATTGTAAAACGAGCTAAAGAAAAAGGACTGGTAGAAATTCATGTGCACAATCTACGCGATTATACCACCGACAAACATCGCCGCGTAGACGACTATGCTTTTGGGTTCAGCGCCGGCATGGTTATGCAGATAGAGCCGATTGACCGGATCATTTCCCTACTGAAAAGCGAACGAGCTTACGACGAAGTGATTTACACCTCGCCCGATGGCGAAAAATTTAACCAGAAAATGGCCAACAAGCTGTCGATGTCCGGCAATCTGATTATTCTTTGCGGACATTACAAGGGCATTGACCACCGCATACGCGAACATTTGATTACAAAAGAAGTAACAGTTGGCGATTATGTGCTTACAGGAGGCGAATTACCTGCCGCCATCATGACCGATGCCATTGTGCGACTTATACCTGGAGCCATTGGCGACGAACAATCTGCTCTCTCCGATTCGTTTCAGGACAACCTGCTTGCACCACCTGTTTACACCCGTCCGGCAGAATACAAAGGATGGAAAGTACCGGACATTCTGCTTTCAGGACATCAGGCCAAAGTGGATGAATGGAATCATCAGCAGTCGGTGGAGCGCACAAAGCGATTAAGACCCGATCTATTGGAAGAATAGACCGTTTGATAGTTGAAATATTGAATTTGCTATATATGCAATTGATGGTGGAAGTAGCGCATTGACTGTTTAAGGTACCGCATTTTGTCATTTTGTATAGCGCATTGACAATCTACCATAGCGCATTGATCATTTCACTTACCGCATTGGCGATTTACCCTATCGCATAAACGATTTGCAGTACCGCATAAGGCATTTGAAACGGAGTTTTATCCATATCAATCGCAACAAAGGCATCGAAATGCTGCATTAAAACAGAACCAACAAATGAAAATCATAACAATCTATTTTGCATTTATCAATCTGCTAAGCGGATTCATCTTTGCATACGATAAAAATGCAGACATACGAGGCCGACGCAGAATCCCTGAACGAACATTACACCTACTGGAAGTGCTGGGTGGAGTGTTCGCCAATCTGCTGCTCATGTATAGCCTGCGACATAAAAATCGTAAATTCAGCTATTGGGTGTGGACATGGCTGGTAATTATTGGCTGGTTATCAAATGTCTATATATTTTTATTCGTTGTAAATTAATCTAAATACCGGCATAAACAAAATGTTGTCTTACTTAATATCGAGCTATATGACAAAGCGTAAAATAGGCTGAACAGGCTGAGTATTCCACCAGTGATTTATTATCTCTTTAATCTTTTGATATAACATTCCGATTAACTACCTTTGCCACTGAGAAACTTATGCTCAATTAAGCTATTCTAAAAGGAAAAACAGAATACGTCCAATTTTGGGAGAAACGTCAAATGAAGAATTCCTGCAGATACTGCATTGAGACTAAGCTCATACTTTGGGAACTCAGCCAAGTTCTGGCTTGGACTGTAAGACGACTTTGATATTGAAGAAGAAAATTCAACTCAGACGGTTGTTTTTGATAGAATCAGAAGTCGGAAATCAATAAAGTCAGAAAATTAAACAAAACATATATCCTATATTCACTTTCAGTTATGACAAAAATTAAAATCGGCATAATAGGCGGAGCCGGATATACCGCAGGAGAGCTGCTTCGCATCCTGATTAACCATCCTGCCGTAACCATTGTGTTTGTAAACAGTAATAGCAATGCCGGAAACCCTGTTACAGATGTTCACAGCGGATTGATTGGCGAAACCGATCTGGTATTTACCTCCGAGTTACCATTTAGTTCGGTCGATGCCTTGTTTCTTTGCTCGGCACATGGCGATAGCAAAAAGTTTATGGACGAGAACAATGTGCCTGCTCATTTGAAAATTATCGATCTGTCTACGGATTACCGCGAGAAACGTTCCGATCACGACTTTGTATACGGCCTTCCCGAATTGAATCGCGACGAAATTCGCAAAGCCACCCACATTGCCAATCCCGGATGTTTTGCCACTGCCATCCAATTGGCACTATTACCACTGGCATCAGCCGGTCTGCTTACCCACGAGGTGCATGTCAATGCCATTACCGGTTCTACCGGAGCTGGTGTAAAGCCGTCGGCAACATCACACTTCAGTTGGCGCAACAATAATATTTCCATTTACAAAGCATTTGGACATCAGCATTTACAGGAAATCGGACAATCTCTTCGCCAGCTACAACCCAGATTTAACAAAGCTGTAAACTTTATTCCCGTACGCGGAAACTTTGCGCGTGGTATTTATGCTACAGCCTACACACAATGTTCACTCAGTCTGGACGAAGCAAAAAAACTGTACACCGACTTTTACAAAGATGCCTCCTTTACTTTTGTAGTTGACAAAAATCCGGATATGAAACAAGTTGTGAATACCAACAAAGGACTAGTGTATCTGGAAAAACACGATGACAAACTATTGATCGTCTCAATGATCGACAATTTGTTGAAAGGAGCCTCCGGACAAGCCGTTCAAAACATGAATTTACTGTTTGGACTAGATGAAAAGACCGGATTAGGGCTTAAAGCGATTGGTTTTTAATCAGAGCAGATTCATCTGCCTCCCCTCCATAACGAACGGTTCAAATAATCAAAAAGAGTTAATGAACCGATTGAAAATGGCAGAAAAGCAGTATTACAAGATAAAAAAACGTCAGAAACACTAAAAATATGTTATAAAACATGCTTTTAGTAGAAATATTTCGGAAAACACTTGCGGGTGTCCCGAATACACTTTATCTTTGCATCGTGATTTTTTCATAGTATTAGATTTAAGGTTAACAAAGATTGGTAGTAAGGCGTTACTACCTTTCGCGTTTTATAGGGGGTACATCAAACACACAATATACGAAGAGTTCCGAACAAAAAGTTCAGGGACTCTTTTTTTGTACCACTCAGTTCTTTTTTTGAGTACTTTTGAGCGAGATAAAATAAAAATGACAATGAGAAATAAAAATATCCAAACCGAGATTGATGCCTGCTATCTGTATCGCAAATTAGCCGATAACGAAACTGACGAAGCCGTGGCAAATGTTTTTCGACAGATGAGCGAAATAGAACAAGGCCACGCCGAAGCTTTTGCACGTCAAGTAAACATCCCTATCGAAAATTTAATCAAGCCTTCATGGCGGGCCAGAACAATGAACCTGATAGGCAAACTTTTTGGATACGATTATATTCTCGGCGCCATGATGGACACAGAGAAAAGCCTTTCGAATGCTATCATTAAAACCAAAGAAAAAAACAAACTGGAAATTACCGGTGCAGAAACCAATCACGTACAAATATTATGGTCCATTCTGGACAACGATAAAAATATAAGCGGAACACAACATGCCAAGTTCGAAAGCCGACATCGTTCGGTAGGTGGAAATGCCATTCGTGCTGCGGTATTAGGTGGAAACGACGGGCTTGTTTCCAACTTTAGTTTGGTTATGGGAATTGCCGGAGCCACGGGTGGTGGAAAAGGGCTTTTACTTGCCGGTGTTGCCGGATTATTAGCCGGAGCATTATCCATGGCTTTGGGAGAATGGATTTCGGTAAAGAGCTCACAAGAGTTGTACGAAAACCAGATGGCTATAGAGATGGACGAGCTGGAAACAAATCCCGAAGGAGAACAGCAAGAACTCGCTTTAATTTACATGGCCAAAGGCATTCCCGAGGCACAAGCCAACACCATGGCAGCAGACATTATGAAAGATAAAACCCACGCTCATGCCGTTTTGGTAAAAGAGGAACTTGGCATCAATCCTGAAGAATTAAAAGGATCGGCCATAGAAGCAGCTTTGTATTCATTTTTCCTGTTCACTATCGGAGCCATTATTCCCGTTTCACCGTTTTTCTTTACAACCGGACTACATGCTATTATTTTGAGTGTTATCCTAAGCGCTTCCGGATTATTCTTAATCGGTGGAGCTATCACACTGTTCACCGGAAAGAATCTTTGGTATTCGGGCTTCCGCCAGGTGATTTTCGGTCTAATTGCAGCTGCAATAACTTTTGGAATCGGAGAATTGATTGGCGTATCTGTTTCGTAAAACATCGTTCCGAATAAAAACAAAATTGGCTATTTCATAACGAAATAGCCAATTTTGTTTAGTTGCGGAGGCCCGACTCGAACGAACGACCTTTGGGTTATGAGCCCAACGAGCTACCACTGCTCCACTCCGCGATATTTTGTAGGTGCAAAAGTAGTGCTTTATTTTGAACTGACAAATAATTATCAGTAAAACATTTGTCGATTTGTAAACGATTACGCTTATAAAATTGATTTAAAGTGCATTTATCGGGCATTATTTTTTTGAAAACAGTCTAAAGCAACAGCAAAAAGCCACAAAAAAGATTTTCTCAAACTCATTTAAGGTAAAATGCTTCATTTTTTTGATGTTTTTAGTTGTAATAGAACTTCTGATGGTCCTTTTTTTATGTTTCTAATAAAAAAAATGCTATATTTGCAGCTCTTTAAAAAATAGAAATAACTAATGTCTTATTTTAAATAATTTTTCCATGCAAAACAAAGGACTTATCAGACTTTTTGCACTTTCATTAACCTTAGTCTGTCTATTTTACTTATCATTTAGTGTTGTTACCAACATGTACAACAAAAAAGCTAAGGAATATGCAGGGGGTAATCAGTTGAAAGAGTATAATTACTTAGACTCTATAGGGAGTGAAAAAGTATGGTTGGGATACACACTGAAAGAATGTCGTGATAAAGAAATCAATCTTGGTCTCGACTTAAAAGGAGGAATGAATGTAACCCTCGAAGTATCGGTTTCTGATATCATTCGTTCTTTGTCAGATTTCAACTCTAATGCTAATTTCAATCAGGCTTTAGCTAATGCATCTGAACTTGAAAAAACAAACAGTCAGAAATCATACATTGACCTGTTTGTTGAATCTTACACAAGATTAGATCCGAATGCAAGGTTGGCATCAATCTTTAGCACTTTCGAATTGAAAGATAAGATTTCACTAACGACTTCGAATGCCGATGTTGTTAAAGTTCTAAAAACAGAAGTAGATGGTGCCATTGCCAACTCATTCAATGTATTGCGTCAACGTATCGACCGCTTTGGAGTTGTCCAACCGAATATCCAGAAATTAGGTAACGGACGTATTCTGGTTGAACTTCCGGGTATTAAAGAACCGGCACGTGTTCGTAAATTACTTCAGGGATCTGCCAATCTGGAATTTTGGGAAACTTATGACTTAAACGAAATTGTAAACAACATTTCGGATGCCAATAAAGTGTTGGCGACTTTACAAGCCGGAGGAGGAAAAACAGTGGCTGCTAAAGATTCCACAGCTACTAAAGCCGGAAAGCCAGCTAAAGCTACAGCAAAAAAAGCATCGGCACTAAACAGTGTTGACAGCCTGAAAGTTGCACTGCAAAAGAAGACGAATACCGCAGCTGTTACAGATTCAACCAAAGTAATGGAAAAGAGCAGAAAAGAAAATCCTTTGTTTGCTCTGCTTCAACTTAACGCTCAGGGCGGACAAGTCGGTCGTGGTCCGGTCGTAGGATACGCTTACAGCAAGGATACAGCTCAAATAAACGATTACTTTAAAACCAAACAGGTTAAAGAAACTTTACCTCGTGACTTAGGTCTGAGATGGTCGGTAAAAGCAATTGATAAAAAAGGAGAAATCTTCCAATTAATTGCCATCAAAGTAACAAACCGCGACGGACATGCTCCATTGGGCGGTGATGTTATTACCGATGCGCGTGCTGATTTTGCTCAAACTTCGGCTTATGCCAACGTAAGCATGAGCATGAATCAGGAAGGTTCAAAAACATGGGCTCGTATGACTAAAGACAATATTGGCAAATCAATTGCTATAGCCTTAGATGGTTATATTTATTCATTTCCAACTGTGAACGGAGAAATTACCGGCGGTAGCTCTCAAATAACAGGTAACTTCACAGTTGAAGAAGCAAAGGATTTAGCTAATACGTTGAAATCTGGTAAAATGCCTGCTCCCGCTCGTATTGTACAAGAAAACATTGTTGGCCCTTCACTGGGAAAAGAAGCAATTAACAACGGATTAATCTCATTTATCATTGCCTTTATATTAGTATTGCTTTACATGATCCTGTATTATGGAGTAGTACCGGGATTGATTGCCGACTTAGCACTGCTTGCTAACGTATTCTTCCTTTTTGGTATTTTAGCATCCTTCGGTGCAGTATTAACTCTTCCGGGAATCGCAGGGATCGTGCTCACGCTGGGTATGGCTGTTGATGCAAACGTACTGATGTATGAACGCATCCGAGAGGAAATGAACAAAGGAAAAACAATGAAGAAAGCGATTGACGATGGTATTGGCCATGCACTTTCTGCAATTATCGACTCCAATGTTACTTCAGTCATAACAGCTATCATTTTAATTTATTTTGGAACAGGACCAATTAAAGGTTTTGCTGTAACTGAAATTATCGGGGTGCTCACTTCATTCTTTACATCAGTATTCCTAACCCGTTATATGCTGTATTTATACGCAAACCACGAAAGTGCGAAAGAGATTTCATTTATTACCGGTGTAACCAAAAACTGGTTTAAAGACACAAAAATCGATTTCATGGGAATCCGTAAATGGTTATATGGTCTATCTGCTGCTATGATAGTAATCAGCTGTATATCTTTTGCCACTCGTGGATTTAGTTTGGGAGTTGACTTCTCCGGAGGTAGAAATTACGTTGTAAGCTTTGATCAACCAGTAAGTACCGAAAAAGTACGCTCGCTACTTGCCAATGCCTTTGAAGGAGATATGCCTCAAGTAATTACCATTGGTTCCGACAATCAGGTTCGAATTGCCACAAAATATAAAATCGACAACAATGCTTCAACTATTGATAATGAAATTGAAGGAAAACTTTATGACAATTTAAAACCATTACTTAAAGGTTCGGTCACAAAGGCTGAATTCATTAAGGAAAATATAAAAAGCTCTCAAAAAGTAGGACCTACCGTGGCAGATGATATTAAACGATCTGCTGTTTGGGCAGTAATCTTTGCTATTTTCGGAATTGGGCTGTATATCTTTATCCGATTCAGAGAATGGGGGTATGCGCTGGGAGCCATCGTTTCGTTAGCGCATGATGCGATCATCACACTTGGTTTATTCTCCTTGTTATATGGCTTCCTTCCATTCTCTATGGAAATTGACCAGGCATTTATAGCGGCTATATTAACTGTAATCGGTTATTCGGTCCACGACACGGTAATCAACTATGACCGTATTCGTGAAAATGTGCTTCTGTTCCCAAAACGAGATAGAATATCATTGATAAATTTATCTGTAAACGAAATGTTAGGGCGAACATTTAGTACAACGATGACTGTAATTCTGACTTTGACTGCTATGTTTATTTTTGGTGGTGAAACAATCAGAGGATTTATCTTTGCGATGTTATTTGGTATCTTTATCGGAACTTATTCTTCTGTATTTATTGCTTCGCCAATTACAGTAGAGATGGAAAAACTGATTGGTATGTCCAGAGCTAAAAAAGCGCGGAAGCAACTTACTCATGATGAAATCAAAAAATAATTCATAGAAATACGTTTTATAAAAGCCGGGGAAGCCTTACTGAATTTATCAGTAGGGCTTCTTTGTTTTAATATCCTACCGATCTCACTTTACCATCATTTCTCTCAAGTCATAGAGCTTTTCCTTTGTACCTGAAAAATTAATACTTGCCAAGCAATTATTTGTTTTTATTCCATACTGCTCCGACATCACATTTAACCGAAACAACAGATAAGCGTAAAATTATTTTGTCATGTCCCAGAACTTTACGTTATTTGCAGACAGAAAGGCCTTATATGCACACAGGAATAACCATCATGGACATTTCATCTAAGAAACAATTACTTCTTGCTCTTATTTTTATTTCTATTTCTACTATTGGACAAGAATTTACACCAATCATTACCCAATTCAGCAAAAAAGATTATAATGCTTCCAATCAAAACTGGGCTGTGGCCCAGGCGAAGGATGGCATTATGTATTTTGGAAATAATCAGGGGGTATTAGAGTTCGACGGTTCTTTATGGCAAATTCATCCGGTACCAGGTAACCAAATTGTACGTTCTATATTGATTACCAAAGATAACCGTATTTATGTAGGCTCGTTCGAGCAATTCGGTTACTTTGAAAAAAATAATAGAGGACAGCTTATTTATCATTCTCTTTCGGCTAAATTGAAAACGTACAAGATGCAAAACGACGAGATCTGGAGCATCCTCGATTTTAATGGAACCCTTATTTTTCAATCATTCACCTCTTACTTTACCTACCGTAACGGAGAAGTAAAAGGTTATCATTGCCCATTTTCTTTCCTGTTTTTCAATATAAGCAATCATCAAATCTATACGCATACCGAGTTATACGGGTTTAGTCTTTTCAACCTAAATAAAAACAGTTTTATGCCCGTGGCTAAGGGTGTATTAAAGAGTCCGGTTATCGCTACATTGACTTTAGATAAATCCCGTTCTTTGCTTGTCACCAATTCCGATGGTCTGTATATTTTTGATGGAACAACCATCACGCGCTTTGTAACAAATGTGGATGATGAATTGAAAAAAGCGGAAATAAACCGGGCGCTCATTGCACCCGATGGAACCATTGTGCTTGGCACCATCCTCAACGGCGTGACAGCCATCAATAGGCAAGGTGAAAAGTTGTGGACGCTCAACACATCGAATGTACTACAAAACAACACCGTACTAGGCATGCATTGCGATAAGGATAATAATCTTTGGCTGGCACTGGACAAAGGTATAGCATGCCTTCAGCTAAATTCATCCATTCGTTATATCCATTCGTTCAATCCGTCCATAGGGGCCATTTATTCACTCAGCTACGACGAACCGAATTTATACATTGCCACCAATCAGGGACTGTACAAGGCCCAACTGAGTGCCAACAAAAAGAACATACAAAACCTACAACTGGAATCGAAGATAAAGGGACAGGTCTGGAGCGTCAATCAGTTTGACAAACAACAAATCTGCGGAAATAACGAAGAGACATTTGATGTTTCGCCCAAGGGTATAAGCATTTTGTCGCCGGTAAAAGGGGGCATTTGTATAAAAGAAGGAGTAATTCATGGGAAAGAAGTGCTGGTTCAGGGAACCTATACCAAACTATGCATTTACGAAAAGCGAAACGGAGTATGGGCTTTCAGTCACACAATAGAGAACTTTCTGAACCCGATTCGCTATATCGAAATAGATTATACAGGAACCATCTGGGCAAGTCACTTACATCAGGCTCTTTACGCCATCCGGCTAAGCTCCGATTTACGACGGATTGAGCACATCAGCACGTTTAATTCACTGGATCAGAAACACCGGTTCCCCATCAATGTGTTCTCGGTGAATAACCGCGTAGTATTTACCGACAATACCGCTTTTTATACGTACGATGATATCCGTAAAAAGATTATCCCTTACGATGAACTAAATAAAAGTCTGGGGTACTTTTCGCATGCTCATCGCATTTGTCATTTCAAAGGCGACTTATACTGGTTTATCCGCAACGGTGAGTCGGCATTGGTACAGGTCAAGCCGGGAGCCATCAGAATATTAGATGTGGTTCAATATTCCTTATTTCTAAATCAGGTTGTAGACGATTATCAGAACATTATTTCCATTTCGGACGAAGAGTGCATGCTGACATTGGATAACGGGCTGGCTTTATATCACAGAAGCAACTCTGTCAGAAAAACGAATGCTGCCATATTGCAGTTCAAAAGCATCAAAACCTCGGATGCCGAATCGAAGGAAGCTGTTTTTCTTCCACTCAGTCCGGAGTCAACACCAACAACTCCCTTCAAGCGTAACAATATACTGTTCACAGTTTTTTATCCGCAATACAGCAACATAAACAACATCAATTTTCGCTATAAACTGGATGGGTTAGACAAAGTATGGAGCGAAACTACCAGTTCTTCGCAAAAGGTATACCGATATCTACCTCATGGAGTTTATACGCTTAATGTGGAAGTATTGACCAAAACCGGTGTCAAACTATCTGAAGCAAATTATTGCTTCGAAGTAGATCCGCCATTTTACCTGAGTATGGTAGCCAAAATATTTTATATCCTGCTTATCATTCTGCTGGGATATGGAATTTACGCTTACCTGCACCGATCGTTTCAATTGAAAAAAGAAAAGATTAAACAGGAACAGGAAGAAATACGACGGAAAGAAATCGAAAAACGTGAGCAACAGATTATTGCGCTCCGAAAAGATAAACTGGAATCGGAACTAACCGTAAAAAGCAAAGAACTAGCCGAGTCCACCATGACTATCATCAAGAAAAATGAGATATTGGTCAATATTAAAGAAGAAGTTATTGCTCAGAAACAAGCTCTTGGTACACAATATCCGAATAAATACTACGATAAACTGATTCGGTTGCTGGACGAAAACCTGTCGTCGGAAGATGACTGGGCTATTTTCCAAACCAATTTCGACCGGATACATGAGAATTTCTTCCGCAACCTGCACACCACTTACCCGGAACTCACATCAAATGATTTGCGCTTTTGTGCCTATCTGCGTCTTAACTTATCAAGTAAAGACATTGCACATCTGATGAATATTTCTTTAAAAGGTGTAGAAGTCGGGCGCTACCGTATCAGAAAAAAAATAGGACTCCCATCTACTAAAAGCTTAACGGAGTTTATGATTGAATTTAAATAGAGGCTCGATGAAAACCAGTACTAAACATGAGAAAACTACAGTGATACGACCTTATTTTCCCAATCTACATACTGATTACAAGCCAATTAATTCTATTTCGGTCGTTTTTTCTACCTCTGCCTAAGTAAACTATATATTAACAATCCTTTACATGATGTATAATCATTTATAATTATTATATTTGCGCTCGATAAAAAAGAAAACTAATTTGATTGAACTATCAGCTGTTTAGATCATTGTATTTTTCCACTTTAAAGTCTTTTTTATAACAGACCAATAAGTGCTTATCTTGTTTCCGGTATAAACAATTAATTTACATCAGATAATTATTCTTTAACACAACACAGTTTATGAGAAAAATCACATTCGCGTTATGCCTTTTGGTTGCTTTGGCAGCAAAAGCGCAAACAAACCTTCAGGTTCTTTACGATTTAGGCAAAGGCCGTGATTATTTAACCACTACAGTCGAAATGTTTAAACCAGATAAATGGGGAAGCAGTTACTTGTTTGTTGATATGTATTACAATGGGGGTAGCGATCACCACCCGTCATTAGCTTACACTGAAATTTCAAGATGCTTAAAATTTTGGAATGCCCCTTTCAGCGCACACATTGAATACAATGGCGGATTACTATCAGTAGGTTCTTCCTATCTCCCAATTAATAATGCGTATCTTGCGGGTGTTGAATATGGTTGGCACGATAAAACATTTGCAAAAACTCTGAGTCTCCAACTGCTTTATAAAACGATCGAGGGAAAAAACACCAACTCATTCCAAATAACCGGTGTGTGGAATCTGAATTACTTCAACAAGAAACTGACTGTATCTGGTTTTGCTGATTTCTGGAGAGAAGATAATCTGAATTTCACCAATGGGAATAATGAGGCGATCACTCCAACCAATACAAAATTTGTATTCATCAGCGAACCTCAATTCTGGTATAACCCTACATCCCACCTTTCGTTAGGGGGTGAAGTGCAAGTCGCCAGCAATTTCAGCACAGTGAATGGCCTTAAGATTAGTCCGAAGATAGGTGCCAAATGGAACTTTTAAACAAATAATAAGCACACAACAATGTTAGAAAAGATATTTAAACTAAAAGAGAATGGCACTACGGTACGTACCGAAATCATTGCCGGTATTACCACTTTTATGACCATGGCTTACATTCTTTTCCTGAATCCAAACATTTTGGGAGTTACAGGAATGGATAAGAATGCCGTATTTTTTGCGACGGCTATCTCAGCCGGTTTTGTAACCATTGCTATGGGATTAGTGGCTAACTTTCCGATGGCTTTAGCTCCCGGCATGGGACTGAATGCTCTTTTTGCCACTGTAGCCCTGGCTGGCGTAGGAATGCCCTGGCAGTCTGCTCTGGGTGCGGTTTTTATTTCGGGGCTAATCTTTATTGTTCTTACTGTAACCAAAGTCCGCCAGATTTTAGTCGTTGCTGTACCCAATTCGCTTAAACGGGCAATAACTGTGGGTATCGGGCTCTTTATTACCATCATCGGCTTCAAATTATCTGAAATAATGGTAGTAACAGCCAAAGTAATTCCC
>JAATGT010000299.1 GCA_015654525.1 Bacteroidales bacterium | reverse complement strand
TCACACACTCTTGAATATACACACAATTACTTTATAAAGGGGCGAAAGGGCGCTCTAAGGCTCGTGTCATTCCTTAATAAAGCAAATATGGGTAATTACAGGCAGAGTTTAGCACTAGACCCTACTTCTCCTAATATAGCCTCAACAGAAAAGGAAGGAAGAACAAAATATGGATTCGGCGTGAATGCTGAGCAAGAAATAAATGACTTCATGGGTATGTTCTTTAGGGCAAGCTGGAATGATGGGCACAATGAGACATGGGCTTTCACGGAAATAGACCGTTCAATAAGTGCAGGACTATCAGCAAGCGGAAGCAAATGGAATAGAAAAAATGATAATGTAGGTTTGGCGTATGTGGTTTCCGGTTTATCTACTCCACATCGTAACTACCTTGAGGCGGGAGGAAAAGGATTTGAGCTTGGAGATGGAGCACTGAACTACGGGTTGGAAAATCTTGCTGAACTCTACTATTCGATGGAACTAAAAAATAACTTATATGTAACCGGGACTTACCAATTTATCGTAAATCCGGGATATAACAAAGACCGTGGTCCGGTGAATGTGCTAAGCATAAGAATTCATGCTGAATTCTAAATACAAAAGATCCAAAAGTGGATATTATCAAAGCTATATCCACTTTTTTTATAGATCGACGAAAAAAGTGCATAAAATAATGTGCGCATTTAAAAATAATATCCTATCTTCGCGTTGCTTTTCAAAGGCAACTGTTTTTGAAATATTGGAGAGATGGCAGAGTGGTCGATTGCGACGGTCTTGAAAACCGCTGTACCGCAAGGTACCTGGGGTTCGAATCCCTATCTCTCCGCTGAACACTAAAAACAAATAGTGGAAAAGCTTAGACAAATCCCGTAAAATCAAGGTTTTACGGGATTTCTTATTGCTTGTCGCTGACGTCTAAAAGTCAAGTAAAATATTCGATCAAGTGCGGAATAAAGAATGCCAAAATCTTAGACCAATGTGCCATAAAGGGATATTACCGTACTTATGTCAGCATTCCTTCGAAGTTGCCTTTTTGATCTCCAATAGTAAGAGCACCTTGTGTATCGTTGTAGTCGAAACTGATGGTAGAAAAAGCACCTTTTCGTAATTATAATTAGTTCCTTCGTCTTTGTATCGGCTAAACTTACCGTCCATACCTTGATACTGTAAACCGAACATACCATCAATGCCGGACCTAACAAGAATTGATCGCTTGCGTCGTACGTCTGTTTGTCGGCAGTATAGCTCATAGACAACGAACGCTTTCGGCTGCAAACAAGTGTCCTGCGATAACCAAAAATGCAATAAAAAAAAGAAATTCGTTTCATAAAAAAGTAATTACTATTATTATTCACTCCAAACCAATACACCTGCCGGTTTCAATACATTTTCGCCAACCAATATTTTGGATGATGTAGGCAGGTTCATAGTATAATTATCCGAAGAATAGTTTACTGCAATATAAAAACCATCGCGCCAATAAACGTAAATGCCATCGGGGTAGTCTTCGGTGGTAGCCCCGACTTTGGTATAAGTATCTCGCAGAATGTTTTTTTCAAGTTTAGAATCGTCCGTATCAACGCCAATGTATGTGACAGAACCTTTGCCAATTTTGTGTCGTACCACGGCTGCTTTGCCTTTATAGAACTGATTATCATACGCTGCAAGTACTTCAGCATTCTTATCTGCAATAAGCAGATCACCCCACTTATTCCAATTGTAGTGGGTCGATTTCATTAAGATATCGCCTTTGGCATAACCCGAAAGCATATCAGTCGCTTTAACATGAGCCCCAATAAGCCCGGAAATTGGTGCAGCAATTTCAGCCTCCCAAAAATGCCCTGCACGGGTTTTGGTGGCTGTGCGGCAGGTAATAATCAACTGCCCGCCTTTAGCCACATAATCGTTCCATTTCTTTACTAAAGCGGAATCAACCATTTCGTAAGCAGGAACAATAACGACCTTGTATTTTGACAAATCGGCTGTTTCAGGGACAACATCAACCGGAGCACCCAAGCATTTGCCTAATTCTAAGAACTTAACCGGGTAGTTCCATGCATCCCATTGAAAGGTTTGTTTTTGCCTGTCAATAGTCCAGTAATTTTCTAGATTCCAAACGATTGCAGTTGACCGAGCAGCTAGTTTTTCGGGCATTTTTACATTTGGCTTATATTGCTTCCTAAGCTCTTTTATTTCTTTCATAAACTGCATATACTCCTCACCACCTTGAGAAGGTGTTACGCCATCAGTCGATATCACACCGGCATGGTATTGCTCCGAGCTATATAAAATCTGACGGAAACGATAGGAACAGGCAAGTTTTCCACCCGCAGCGAAAGTGTGATACAACCACATACGCACTGTACCTGGTAAAAGAAGAGGATTATAGCCACCCCAATTGACCGGTCCGGGCTGAATTTCCATCACACCGGACATACCGCCAACCGATTTATAATATTCTGCTGCGAACAAGATTACTTTGCTATTTCCCAAGCGAAATCCTTGATTGCCAATATTATCAGTACCACCATTCGGGTATGCTGTATAGACTGCAAAATCAAGTTTTTTTGTACGCCGGGGATCAGAGCCCGTACATACTGCCGTATAATTGGTAGTAATATATTGGTTCTTAGAAATGAAGTTCCGCAATGCATCTGCCTGAAAATCGAGAAATTCAGCCTGAGCATCGGCACAATAACGTTTGAAATCGAGCAGCGCATGAGGATTATTGCCCCACCAACCCACTAAGTTGGTATTGGTAATAATAACTTGATCGAAATTATTGAACCATTGACTCCAGAAAGCTGCGCCCCAAGCATTATTTAATGCATCGATGGTTTTGTATTTATTTTTCAACCATTGCCTGAAAGCGTCTTGCGATGCCGGGCTGTAATCGGGAATCGCTGGGGGCTCATTATCGATTTGCCATCCAGTCACATTTTTGTTTTGCCCGTAACGTTTGGCCATTTCAGTTACGATTCTATCGACAAACAAGCGATACTTGGCATTGGCTATTGATTCCAATCCGCGCGTACCATTTTCGGCACGGATGT
>JAATGT010000080.1 GCA_015654525.1 Bacteroidales bacterium | reverse complement strand
TGCAGTCATTACTTATTGCCTAGTTGCCATTATTGGTAACAAACTGAAAGTTGACCGTACAATCTACGAAATTCTACAGATTCTTAGCATCTCTCTACTGGATAAAACTCCTATAAATGAAATACTTACAAAATGCGATTACAAAGAGGTCAAAGAACTCGATTATAAACAACTAGAAATCAGCTGGATCTAAGTGCCCAGCAATGCTATCAGATATAAAAAATGAGCGGCGAGAAATTATAATTGAACAAAAAAGCTGATGAGGAAAATAAAGAATCTGAAATTGGGGCAATTGATGTATACAATAATTAAGTGCAGCAGCTATTGCTATACTTAATTATTGTATATTTGTTTTGTATTTCGAATTTAATTCGTGTGCGCATCATGTAAATAAAAATCAAATGGCACATTTCAACTATCAAAAGTCGATATGAAAAAACAAAGAGCTATCCAGAAAAATTATATGACAACTCGCTCAGCAATTGTACTTTCATTGGGGATGAATCTTGTTTTGCTGTTGCCTTTTCTGATGATGCTTTTTTTTGGAGATTTCGTTGTTTTCGGATATGACCCTGTAATCCCTGCAATTGATTCGTTAAGCTCAACAATGATAATGTGTAGCTTTTTCGAGTATTTTACATTTCTATTCTTGATGTTTAAGTTTAATTTCAATATTTTAAATAGAAATATTGGGATAAAAAAAAGAACAGTGACATTAATACTGGGTGCTATACTCGGGACGTTAATTTTTACTCTCTTTTTAATGGCATCTCGATTTGCGCGATATCATGTGTTGGGGCATGTTTCATTACTATCATCACCTGCTTTACTGGCAACTTTTATATTTAATTTTCTTTTCGCTGTGTTTGTAATTTTTATTTCTCAAATAATTTATCTTTCTCAAAAGCAACAGCAATTTGTTTCACAATACGAGGCACTTGAAACTGAAAATATCCGGATTCGGTACGAAGCTCTGAAAAATCAGGTTAATCCACATTTTTTCTTTAACGCTTTAAGTATTCTCGATTCTTTAGTTGCTATTGACCAGCAAAAAGCACAGAAATTCATACAAAAATTTTCATTAATATTTAGGTATATACTACACAATAAAGATGTGGTAACTCTCAATGATGAGCTTGATTTTATCTATAATTTTTCTGATCTGATGAAAATACGTTATGCAGACGGTCTAAAAATTAATTTTAGCATAGATGAGAAATATGGAAGTTATCTTGTTGTTTCGTTGGGATTACAGACATTGGTGGAAAATGCTATAAAGCATAATATTATTTCGAAACAAAAGCCATTGTTAATTACTATTGAAACTACTAGTGACGAGATGCTGATAGTAAGTAATAATTATCAACCCAAAGATGTATCTCAACCATGTTCTGGCATTGGACTTAAAAATTTATATGAAATGTATCTATTAAAATGGAGAAAAGGAATACTCATTGAGAATACTGAAACTATTTTTAGGGTAAGCTTACCATTGATTAAATTTTAAAGTGTTTATTGTATGAAGATTCTTATTATTGAGGATGAACAGTTGACTGCCTTAAAGTTAGAAACACTATTGCGCGAACTAATCTCAACTGTTGAGATAGTTGGCATTCTACAATCGGTGAGTGAAAGCATTGATTGGTTTAATCACAACGCTATGCCGGATCTGGCTTTTATGGATATACAGTTAGCTGATGGTTTGTCATTTTCGATATTCGACAAAATTGATGTTACCTGTCCGATTGTTTTCACTACTGCTTATGACGAATATGCTCTTAAAGCTTTTGAAGTGAATAGCATTGATTACCTTTTAAAACCGGTGAGTAAAAATGCAATAAAGAGATCACTGGATAAAATAGAAAAGCTTTCTGCATCACAGCATTCTTTGGAAAATGCGCAACTTATTCACAAAGTCGCTGATATGATCATGCAGCAAGGTTCAACAAGGTATAAATCTTCGCTTTTGGTCTCAGTAAAGGATAAACTCATTCCGCTAGCGGTGAAAGATATAGCGTACATTTATTTTGAGGATAGATATTCATCTATAATAAATTTTGAAGGAACCAAAAGTCTGATCAATTTCTCTCTCGAAGATCTAATGAAACAACTTGATCCATCTCTTTTCTTTCGGGCCAATCGACAATTTATTGTGTCCAGATCCGCAATAAAAGATATTACATTATGGTTTGGTAACCGGGTAGTGATTAATCTGCGTGTGGCAGTCCCTGAACGTATAATAGTGAGTCGTACTAATGTTAGTGAACTAAAAGAGTGGATTACAGAATAGCTGTTTCACCATATTTCTTTGTCGAAAGGCTTTTGGTAAAAAACAATCAATACGTCTGGGCGAAGTCTATTTCCTGTTTTGTGTGCAGAAATTTATAAACTTAGAGGTAGAATAGATATAACAAAGTTCACATTGGCAAAAGAACAAATTTACCCCATTAGAGAGGACATAAAGGAAGGACAAAACTTGAATCATTGAGATGGAAGTGTCACAAATAGCTAATAAACGAGAAGTTACATATAGAATGATCTACGACTACTTGATACACATTCTTCAATCTCTCTTTGACACACTCACAGTGTACTAAAATTCAAGCGTTTTTACTGACAATATTAATTGCGTTGGACTCGCAAGCTTGTGTGCATTTTAAGCATCCCGTGCATCTTTCGGAATTATATATAATCACTTGTTCATGCACAAGGGTATTGCCAATGAATAAAAACGATTTATCAATTACATCGTTAGGGCAAGTCTCTGTGCATTTCCAACAGGCTGTGCAGTTGTAGCTATTCAATCGGATAAATGGCGTAGATGTATTTTTTTGATCAGGAAATGATGTTTGCATAATTTTATTTGATTGTTTGCAATTATTCCATCCTGGACACAAAGCAATTGGAGATCCTTTATTATAAAAGAAACTCATTGTTGTGACTCTGCTGGGAGTTATTTGTTTATCTGATTTTGTGAAGTGTTTCCCGTTCTGGAAGGACATGCAGATTCGGTTGAAGTAAGCCGTATCAGAATGGGCGGGAATCCTTATTTTTTATATGATTTGAAGTAGATTGGTATCTTTCTTTTATAATAAACGTGAGTTCGACTTTTCATTTTTGTCTATCGAACTCACGTTATTTATTCATAGCAACTGATCACGTTATTTTATTTTGTGATACCATCGTTAAACAGTATTTCCAAACTGAATATTCCTATTATTTCAGCTGCTTATTATACTATTCCTTTCTTCGAATTGCGTACAAAGGTGATAATGTTGCGTATCTCGTCGCTCATAGGGACTTCTTCTTCAACCCGGATCGCAGCATCGAGGAGGCTAACATTACCATGGTATATTAATTCGTACGCATGGGCAATATGTTGAATTATTTTTTCCGGAAAATTGTGGTATTCCAGTAACTTCACATTTACGCCATAATAGCTGGTAGGGTTAGTAGATGTAACGATATACGGAGGTACGTCTTTACGAAATCTGCAACCGCCTCTCACCATACTCCAGCTACCCACATGGGTATCCTGAAACATGCTTACTATAGAACTAAATATTACATGTGACTCGATAACGCAGTTGCCTGCAATGACTGATTTGAGACCCAATACGCAATGATCGCCCACGCGTACATCGTGACAAATATGAACGCCTTCCATCAATGAGTTATCGTTGCCAATCACTGTTTTCCCTTCGGGATTCGAGGAGCGGCTTATAACCACGTTTTCGCGAAATACATTGTTGTTTCCTATCTCCAGAACAGTATCTCCGCCACGGTAATTGAAATCTTGCGGAGCAGCACCAAGCACTGTGCTCTGATATATTTCGTTGCCACTGCCCATGCGCGTGCCACTTAGAACACTTGCATAAGACATTATCGTACAATTATTACCAATTTCTACATTCTTATCAATATAAGCAAAAGGGTGAACGGTTACTCCATCTCCTATTTTTGCTTCGGGACTGACAAAAGCCAATGGGCTGATTATATTCATGTTTATATTGTTTAAAGTTATTTATTATCTTCCGCCGCCCAATGCCTGATACAAATTGATAACAGCTTGAATTCGTTGAAAACTATCCGCTACATCCGATAATCTGGCACTTAGCAATGACTGCTGAGCTGTAAGAACTTCCAGATAGGTGGAAGATCCGTACTTCATCAATTGTTGTGTTTTGTCGACCGAACTGTTTAAAGACTCAATCTGCTGTTTGCGCTGAATGCATTTTTCTCCTGCCACTTGATATTGGTATAGGGCATTGCTTACTTCGCTACCAGCACTAAGTATGCTTTGCTGAAAAGCAAGCAAAGCCGCTTGTTGCTCTGCCTTGGCTATTTTTAGTCTAGCCGTATTAGCTCCTTTGGCAAATAAGGGCTGTGTAAGCGAACCGACTGCAGATAGCAGAAACTTACCCGGATTAACAATAACGCTTCCGGCACTGTTGGTCCAGCCTGCCGATCCACTCAGTGTAATCTGAGGATAAAACGCCGAACGAGCTTGATTAGTGCTGTAATAAGCGGTTGCCAAAGTCATTTCGGCTTGCTTTACATCCGGACGATTTGAAAGCATCTGTAGAGGTATACCTACAGATAATTTTTCGGGCATTTGTTGAGCAGCCAGTGTACTGCGTTGAATCTGCTGCGGACTCTGTGCCAACAATAGAGATAAGGTGTTTTCCGTTTCACGAATCTGACGACGCAGATCGGGTAATGTGGCGTTTACCTGATAATAGGTTGCCTCACTCTGAGATACTGCAGCTTCGTTTGTCATTCCGGCTTTTTTCATCGCTTTCATGGTTTCCACATTCTCACCCCACATTTTTGCTGTTTTTTCTGTAATATCCAACTGATTATCTAACATCAGTAAAGTATAATAACAGTTGGCGATATTCGCAATTACCTGAGTCTGCACAGCCTGACGGTATGCTTCGCTTTGCAAAAGGGAGCTTTTAGCCCCACGCTTAGCATTTAGCAATCCTCCAAATGCGTCAGCCTGCCAACTGGCAGTTACCGGGAGTGAATAGGTGTCTGCTGTAACGCCATCAAACCGGGCAATAGTTCCCTGTGGCGCAAGTGCGAACGATGGTGCAAAAGCCAGCTTGGCCGCTAGCAAACTTGCTTTTGCCTCGTCTACCCGAAGCATGGCTGTTTGTAAATTTACATTATGCGAAAGTCCCTGTTCTATCAAGATTTGTAGCTTCGGGTCACGGAACACTTCTTTCCACGGAAGATTGCCCATATTGGTAGTATCGGAAACCAGTGTGTCTTTAACAGACACAGTGTCGCGGTACACTCCCGAAGTGGCTACCTTTGGTCTTTTGTACGATTTATAAATGTGGCAACTGCTTAGTAAGGCAGCTGCACACATTATTAGTATTATTTGTTTTTTCATTCCGATTAATCTTTATCAATTTTAGTATACTGCTCTAGTTCTGGTATAACCTCACTTACATCCATGCCTGTTTTCGCAATAGGCTTAATCTTTTCCTGTAGATATTCAAAGACTACAAATAAGCCCGGTACTACGAATATCTGGCAAACTACACCGATCAACATACCACCAATAGCCCCACCTCCCAGCGTTCTGTTACCATTAGCACCAACACCGCTGGCAAACATCATTGGCAACAAACCTATAATCATAGCTAGGGATGTCATCAGGATCGGTCGTAAACGGGCTGTTGCGCCCAATACTGCCGACCATGTAATACTCATACCCGAATGTCGTCTTTGAAGGGCGAACTCGGTAATCAGAATTGCATTTTTAGCTAACAATCCGATGAGCATGATCAGGGCTATCTGTAGGTAGATGTTGTTTTCCAGTCCCATCAGCTGAGCGAAAATAAAACTACCGGCCAGACCAAAAGGAATAGAAAAGATAACTACCAAGGGGAGCACATAACTTTCGTATTGCGCGCTAAGTAGTAAATAAACGAAAACAAGACATAAAGCAAATACAATAGCAGTTGTATTGCCTCCTCCTGTACTTTCCTCTTCGCGGGTCATACCTGAAAACTCATAACCATAGCCGGTCGGCAGCGTTTGTGCTGCAACTTCCTGAATAGCCTTTATCGCCTGACCGGAAGTATAACCCGGAGCTGGAGCTCCATTAACCGACATTGAGGTAAACATATTAAAACGATTAATGGCATCAGGTCCGTAAACCTTTTTAATAGTCATGAATTGAGTAATAGGAGCCATTTCTGTTCCATTGCGTATGTAAACGCTATTTAATGTTTCCGGAGAAATCCGATATTTGGCATCGGCTTGTACATAAACTCTGTAAAGTTTTCCAAACCGATTAAAGTTGGATACATACATACCTCCGTAATAACCCTGCAAAGTCTCCAAAATTGTATTCGGACTTATGCCAGCTTGTTTACACTTTGCTGCATCTACGTCAATCTGATATTGTGGAAAGTTAGGATTAAAGAAAGTCATAGCTCTCGCTATTTCGGGTCTTTGATTAAGCTTGCCTAAGAATGCCTTAGATGCATCATTAAAGTTCTCAAGACTTCCGCCTGTTTTGTCCTGAAGATTCATTTCAAAACCATTGGTCATACTGTAGCCCGGAATCATTGGTGGTGCAAATATTAATATTTGGGCATCTTTTATCTGAGCAGTTTGCATATACAACATACCTATAATACTGTTTACATCTTGCCCTTTATGTTTCCGCTGATCCCAGTTTTTCAGTTTACAGAAAAAAGAACCGTAAGAACTACCTGCTCCTGACATAAGTCCATAACCACTAATTAGTACATTACTTTCAATTGATGGATTTGCTTTGAGTATTTCGCTCACTTTTCTCATCGTCAATTCTGTTTGTTCTTGTGATGTCCCCGGTGCCATATTTACGGTCATCATAAATGTTCCTGTATCTTCATTTGGAACCATTCCGGTAGGAGTAAACTTCATTAACAGCACTAATACAACGATACCGATAGTAACCATGGCAAAGGAAATCCAACGATGTTGAATAATCCGTGTTACACTACCTTTGTATTTTTCAAGTATTACCTCATAGGTGGTATTGAACGCGAGGTGGAAGCGTTGAATAAAACTGAGTGGTTTACCATCCCCTCCTTCTTTGTGAGGTTTAAGGAAAATGGCACAAAGGGCCGGGCTTAGCGTTAATGCATTTAAAGCGGAAAGTCCGATAGCCACTGCCATTGTTACACCAAACTGACGGTAGAATACTCCTGAGGTCCCTCCCATAAAACTTACCGGAATAAACACGGCCATCATCACAAGTGATATAGAAAGGATAGCACCTGAGATTTCGTTCATGGCATCTATGGATGCTGTCTTAGCCGACTCATATCCCTGGTCCATTTTAGCATGAACCGCTTCGACCACCACTATCGCATCATCCACCACTATCGCAATGGCGAGTACCAGTGCACTTAAAGTAAGGAGGTTTATACTAAACCCAAACAATGCTAACAGTAAGAAGGTTCCAATCAGTGCTACCGGAATAGCGATTGCCGGAATCAGTGTCGATCGGAAATCCTGAAGGAAAATATACACTACTAAAACCACTAAAAGAAAAGCTTCAATCAATGTCTTAATTACTTCATCAATGGATGCATCCAGAAAATCGTTGGCATTTACCATTACCGTATATTTTACTCCGGTAGGCAAATCTTTCTCTGTTTGTTTTAGCAGTTTGTTGACGTTGTTGATAATCTCAGTCGCATTTGAACCTGCTGTCTGATAGATGACACAAGTCACAGCATTGTGTCCATTTGTGAAACTATTAACACTGTTGGATTGGGCTCCTAATTCAATACGAGCCACATCTTTAAGTCTGAGAATATTCCCATCAGATGACGCTTTGATGACAATGTCCTCAAATTCTCCAACTTGCTGCAAGCGTCCCTTAGACTTCATAATATACTGGAACGATTTGTTTCCGTCTTCACCAAACTGTCCAGGCGCTGCTTCTATATTTTGTTCGGCCAGTGCTGCAGAAATATCACTAGGCATCAATTTATACTGAGCCATGACTTCCGGTTTTAACCAGATACGCATCGAGTACTCTCGCGCTCCCATTACCGATGCGTCACCCACACCGGAAACGCGCATGATTTGAGGAATAATGTTTATCTTGGCATAGTTTTGCAAAAAAGTCTGATCATATTTGTCGTCAGTACTAGACATGGAAAAAACCAACAACATACTTGTTTGTCGTTTGCTGGTAATTACCCCTACTTTAGTTACTTCTGCCGGCAATAGCCCCTGAGCTTTAGCTACACGGTTTTGTACATTTACAGCTGCCATGTCTGGATCAGTCCCTTGTTTAAAGTAAACACTGATGGAAGCCGAACCATTATTAGAAGCCGTTGAGGTCATGTAAGTCATGTTCTCTACCCCGTTTATCGACTCTTCCAATGGAGCTATTACGCTGTTCATCACAGTCTGAGCATTTGCCCCAGTGTATGTGGTAGTCACCTGAATTGTTGGCGGAGCAATATTCGGATATTGCTCAACAGGCAATGAATTTAAACCCAATATTCCCAAGATAACAATAAATATAGAGATTACTGTTGAGAGTACTGGGCGGTTTATAAATCTATCTAATTTCATATTTCTTCTGTGTTTGACAAATACTTACTTTTTAGGAGCTTGCGCTGCTGCAGTTTTTTCTGCACTGGCTTTTTTTGCTGCAGCTTGTTCGGGAGTTATTTCCTTTATCTGCATTCCATCTCTAAGAGTACCAACGCCTTCGGCAACAATTTTATCGCCAGCCTTCAAACCGGAAGTGACAACATAGTTCTGTCCATCGTCCAATAAAAATATTTCGATAGGAGTACTTTTCACTGTCGATTTGCTGTCAACTATGTATGCAAATTTCTTATCCTGTACTTCGTAAGTTGCTTTTTGCGGGATGACGATACAATTATCCATTTTGTAAGGAATCAACACTGAGCCGCTACCACCGCTTCGGAGAGTTTGATGTTTATTCGGAAATTTAGCGCGAAGGCTAACTGAACCGGTGGTCTGGTCTATTACACCACTCATGGTTTCTACTTTCCCTGTTTCGCCGTATATGTTTCCATCTATCATTTTTAATTCAATACCCGGCATCTTCTTCAGAATTTCTTTCGAAGAATTGCCATTGGCTGTAAGACCGAGCAATTGTCTTTCGGTTAGTGAAAAATAGGCATACATCTCAGAAATATCTGATACAGTTGTAAGAGGAGTGACTCCTGTTGGACTAACCAGACTTCCTACACGGAAAGGTATGCTACCTACCACTCCATTCGATGGGCTGGTTATTCTAGTATATGACAGATTTTTTTGAGCACTTATTAACTGCGCGTGTGCTTGAGCTAAAGATGCTTTGGCTGATAACAAGGCGTTCTCTGCAGATTGTAAATCATAAGATCCGATAATATTACTTTTGGCTAATTCCCGTTTGTTTTCAGCAGTAAGTTGTGCTGTGGCAACATTTGCTTTAGCTACATTCACGGCAGCACGAGCCACATTAACAGCCTCTTCATATTGAACGGCATCGATTTTAAATAAAATCTGCCCCTTATGTACGATAGAGCCTTCGTCTACACAAAGCTGAGTTATAAAGCCCGAAATTTGTGGGCGGATCTCGATATCCTGCTTTCCTTTAATAACAGCTGGATACGAAGTTTTTAGTTCTACATTCGAACTACTTAATGTAGTTACTGCATATTCCTGAACCATCGCTCCTCCTTGTTGAGCATTTTTTTTGCAAGAATAGAAGGATAAACACACTACTACCACTCCAATAATTTATAACGGAGCCATAAACAATCTCGTTTTTTTCTTAATCATAAAACATTACGTATTTAATTAATACACTATATACCTAAAACAATATGCAAAGGTCGTGATAATTTAAACAGTTAGAAAGTCCCAAAGTTCATAAAAATTGTTCTATTTTTCTTTTTTTCTTGTTGAATATAGAAAATATGAACTATATTTATGGTCAAAAAAAGAATAAGCAATGAATTTCAGTACGTCCGACCTAGATAAAAATTCGGTATCAATAGATGATTATTTTACAATGTATTTTGGCTCAGTCGACTCTTTTCTGCTGGAATCTCCGGTGCGTAGTGACAGGATTTATTTAGGCTTTTGTCTTGATGGGTCTGCTGAGGTTGAAGTAGATTTGATTAACCATACAATAATTAAAAATGAGATAATATTAATTCCTCCGAATCATATTCTTTTTCATCATAAAATTAGCGAAAATTTTCGTTTTGTTCTGCTTTCTTTCTCCAATAAATTTTTTCATGCGTTATCAAATGATCTTCGTAAATATCCGCTCTATTTTCTCCTTAAACAAAAATTTCCGTCTCTTAAACTTGATGAAACCGAAATGAGTCAGATTATGGAATTTTATAATCTGATGTGGAAATATGGAGAAGATAAGCAAAATAAATACAGATCGGATTTGGTTAAACATCTGTTATCTTTGGTGTTCATAAATATTTATTATTGCGCCACAAAACGAAATCTGGAAAAACCTCCGGCATCTTCCCGGAGAGAAGAAATAATCGGCACATTCTTTTCATTGATATTTGAGCATTTCAAAGAGGCAAAGGATGTCTCTTTTTATGCAGATAAACTTTGCGTGTCACCTAAATACTTATCAACAGTAATGAAAGAGGTTGTCGGGAAAACCACAAAAGAGTGTATAGATCATTTTGTGATTATTGAATGTAAGTTTTTGCTTAATTCAAATTTAACCATTCAGGAGGTGTCTCAGCAGCTGAATTTTCCAAATCAATCATTTTTCGGTAAATATTTCAAAAAACATACTGGTATGTCTCCACTAAATTATCGACATACAAAATAAGTAAAGGGTATGCTTCATGGCATTCATTTCAGTTTGCCTTCTTTTCGCTCCTCGTTTTTCTTTACAGCAATTGAGAGTAGAATGGATACAGTAAGTAATCCTACAATTACACTCAACGACGCAAAATTGGAAATGTGGAAATTGTAATCAAGTTCTGAACAGAATTCGTTTACACACATTTTTATCCCGATAAATGATAAAATACCAGATAGTGCATATTTCAGGTAGTGGAAATATGACATGATTCCGTTAAGAGCAAAATAGAGTGAGCGTAAGCCCAGAATGGCAAATATATTGGACGTATAAACTATAAAGGGATCTTTTGAAACTGATAAAACAGCAGGAATAGAATCAACGGCAAAAATAAGGTCGGAAGCTTCGATAACCAGTAGAGCAATGAAAAATGGTGTTGCATAAAGTATCTTATCTTTTTTGATAAAAAAATGTGGATGAGACATGTCATCAGTTACCGGAAAGACTTTCTTAAATCCACGTATAAGGACATTTTTGTTTGGATCGTAATCATCACTCTCTTTCTCGAATAGCATTTTTATACCGGTATATAGCAGGAATACTCCGAAGATATACATAATCCAGTCGAATTTCTGGATAAGTGCTACTCCGGCAAAAATAAATACTGCCCGCATGATTATTGCACCTATAATTCCCCAAAATAAAATTTTATGCTGATATTTAGGTTCTATCTTGAAAAAACTGAAGATCAAAATGAATACAAATAAGTTGTCGACACTCAATGATTCTTCAATCAGATAACCGGTGAAAAATTCGAGAGCTTTGACTTTTCCAAGTGTATAATAAACTCCGATATTAAAAATAATAGCCAACGAAATCCAGAATAAACTCCAGAGTAAAGCTTCTTTGACATGTACAACCTGATTCTTCTTATGAAAAACAAAAAGATCGAGGGAAAGCATGATAAATACAAATGCTATAAAGCCGATCCAAAAGCTAATAGTAACGTCCATTATTAAGTTGTTTGATTGTTTCTGTTTCTTTGTTGTTGTGCCACCCGATTTGAGAAAGCGATGCAAAGTAAATGAATAAAACGCAAATATACAAAAAGGTTCGAAATTAAGGTTGCCTGAATAATTATTAAAGCTGTGGCCTTTAAAAGTTGAAAAATAACTACCTTTGCACTGTAAAAGGTTTGTTCTATTGGATTTGAATGTTGATTAAGTAGCTGTTTTGTCTGAATTGTCGGCTTTAAATCTTAATATTGCGTTTGTTTAAACTATTAAATTATTCTCATGAAAAACACGCATTTTAAGACATGGTTTTTTTATGTATTGATGTTGATTGCATTCGGCGTTTTTACATATGTTTTATTTCAAAAAGGAGAATCCTATAGGGGTTTAAATGCAATAAAACAACATGTATTGACAAGTGAAAGCGGTTTTGACATGTTTAAAAGTTCTATTTTTCACAATTTGCTGGAACCGGCATCCATGCTACTTCTCCAAATAATTTCCATTTTACTTGTGTCCCGTATTTTTGGTTACTTGTTTGCTAAAATAGGTCAGCCAACTGTCATTGGCGAAATTTTGGCAGGTATTGTGCTTGGGCCTTCTCTTCTCGGTTATTTTTACCCTTCTGCTTTTCATTTCTTATTTGCTGCAAATTCGCTTGGAAACTTATATATTTTAAGCCAAATAGGGCTTATATTATTTATGTTTACTATTGGAATGGAATTGAATTTGAATACATTAAAAGAAAAAATAGGAGAAACTTATGTGATTAGTCACGCCAGCATACTTATTCCTTATTTTCTGGGAATGCTGCTCGCTTATTTTGTCTACGAAGAATTTGCGGCAAGTCAGACTACTTTTATCCCTTTTGCATTGTTTATTGGCATTTCGATGAGTATAACAGCATTTCCGGTGTTAGCGCGTATTGTACAGGAAAAAGGTTTATCCAAGACGCATCTCGGAACTATTGCTATTGCCAGTGCAGCAAATGATGATGTGACAGCCTGGTGTATACTTGCTGCTGTGATTGCTATTACTAAAACCGGAAGCTTTATCAGTTCGTTGTATACAATCTTATTTGCAGTGGTTTATGTTGCGGTTATGTTGCTTGTAATTCGTCCATTTCTGAAACGTGTAGGGGAGATTTATAGTAACAGTGAAGTGTTGAATAAAAGCATTGTGGCTTTTTTTCTATTGATATTGATTCTTTCAGCTTTTACGACTCAGGTAATTGGAATTCATGCCCTTTTTGGAGCTTTTCTTGCTGGCGTAGTTATGCCGCAACTACCTCATTTCCGTAAATTAATTATTGATAAAATAGAAGACGTATCAGTAACATTGCTACTGCCATTGTTTTTTGTTTTCACAGGTTTACGTACCGAGATTGGTTTACTAAACACACCCTATCTGTGGTCAATTTGTGGTCTTTTTATTTTAGTTGCTGTAACCGGAAAGTTTGCCGGAGGAGCTTTTTCTGCCCGGATTTTAGGTGAAACATGGAAAGACAGTCTTTCTATCGGCGTGCTGATGAATACACGTGGACTGATGGAACTCATTGTACTTAATATCGGTTACGAAATGGGAATTCTACCTCCTCCTATTTTTGTTATGCTGGTGATTATGGCTTTGGTTACGACTTTTATGACTACACCAGCTTTGTCGCTAATCAATCATCTGTTCCCCGAAAAAGATGTAGAACAAGAATATATTACTCATCAGGCGCAAGGTATCTTTAAAGCACTGATAGCATTAGGAAATCCCGAGAATGGTAAGAATCTGCTTAATGTCGCTAAAACTGTGCTTGATGGAACTAAGAACAGTTTGGCTGTAACTGCATTGCATATTACCCCTGGTACGGATACAAATCCGATTTATGGCGAGCAATTTTCGGTAGATAGTTTCAAGGCCATAAAGGAAGAAGCGAATATATTGGCTACACCTCTTGATACAGCTTATAAAGTGACTGATAATATTGAGCTGGGTATTGTGAAATCAACAAACTACAATAACTTTGATTTTCTATTGGTAGGAGCTGGAATTTCGTTGTCGGGTGTACCTTTTTTTAAAGAAAGTTCTATTTTTCAAAATATAACATGGCTGAATAAAATAGTCAACAGCATTTCGAAGCAACAAACATTCTTTTATCCCGGTACGCTGATAAAAGATAAAACCCGCTATTTTATTGAAAACAGTAACTGTAGTGTAGGTGTATTTGTCAATCGTGGCTTTACAACTATAACTTCTACGCTGGTATTAATTCAGAGTGAGTCGGATGACTTTTTATTGCGTTATGCACGCCGATTGATAAGAAATAATAGTGAGGTTAGTATTAGTATTTTGGATATAAACAAGCTGGCAGCAAGCAGTGAAATTATCCGAAATGGAATTCACGAATTGCGTCAGCAGTACCCGAATGAGGTAAAGGTTGTCAAAGCATCCCGTTTAAGCTCCAGTGTACTTGCAAAACATAGCTTTATGCTTATAAGTTACCCAACCTGGAACATACTTTCTTCCTCAGACAAAAAAGGTCTTGAGAATATACCTTCCACGCTGATTATAAATAAAAAAGTAAGCCGATTCCACACTGGAGCGCGTAACAAAACGGTCTCTAATCTATCGGCTGATTCAGTTTCGGATCATTTGTAATTTATATCTATGAAAAAGCCGGATAAGGTATTTCTTATCCGGCTTTTTCATAGATTACTCCGTTTAGATTATTAGTTCATATAATCCCATACCGGCAGCAAGATTGGTTTTTGTTTCAGGCTGCTGATTGCTTTCTGGTCAAGATATTTCCGGTGAATGACTACACGAAACAGATACTCGTTGAACCAGGAATCAGTAAAAGTAAGATAGCCTTTATTACCGGCAGATTCTCCCCAGCTGTTTTCGAACTCCCATTTCACGGGTTTTTCATTCTCATCCACATCGCAGCCAATTAAAGTCATTGCATGTGTGGAGCCACTTTGACGTGTCAAAATGCGTGCTTTCTTTTCCATTTCCAACTTTACACCAAACAATGATTCGTAATCGTACATTTTGGGATCTAAAACACCGGTTTCTCGGTTCGATTGTTTGCCCACATCGCAGGATGCATACATAGGTTCATTGGCTTTGATAGAAGCTAAGGTTGCTTTCTTTATGTCTTCGTTTGGCAGGTTCAGATAAATCCAGTTTATCCCCTCAACGGTATTCCGATCGTTTTGGATTTCATATACTTTGTAATATTCACGAGTTGGATCATTCATAATCATGATATAATTTTCTAGCGAATAATCGGCAGGTTTAATGTCGTTGTAGAATTGTTTTGGTGTGTAATTCTTCAACACTTTTATATCCCCTTTTTTGTCTTTATAACGCCATGTAAATGTGGTAGGAGGTTCGCCTAGGCAAAGAGCCAATATGCGATAAACATCTGCCAAAATTACTTTCTTTTGTTGGCGTAATTCAGTTGCCTTTTTACCGTTTGCAGTCATTTCACGTAAGTCGTAGCCTCCTTTGCGTAATCGTTCGTTCAGGATTTTTATAAATTGGTTGGTATTATTTGATTGTGCAGTTTCCGGCATTACATCTTGTGGAACAATGCCGTATTTCTCGGCAGCATTGAAGTATAGATTCCATACTCCTCCGTCGCCAACAGGTGATTTAAAGAATTCTGATACGGCTCTGTCGTCCATCGAAGTTTGACCTGTCGTAATGATGTTTTCGAGAAATAAGTTTGATTTCTCAAACAAATCCCAGAAGTATAAATAATTATGAGAGAAATCAAATTTGTCCAATCCATATTTATCCATCGCCAACGGGCGCATTACATTCATGGAAGTAAACATCCAGCAGCGGCCGGAACTTTTTTGATCGGTAATGCCTTTTACAGTTACCCGGTATTTAAAGAAATGGTCAATTTTACCTTGTAAATCGCGATTTAACGCCAATGATTTGATGTTTTCATCGGTGGTCAGTGCATTCTGAATTGCTTTTGTAGCAGGATTTAGGGTGAAAGAACTACGAATTTCTTTTAAATCACTTTCGGTAATGGTTTGCGCATTCATACCTAAGGTGGTGAGCAGAATAAATGCGCTAAGTAGTTTAATCTTCATAAATGTTATAGTTGGAAATTAATATTTAATCAATAGTCAATAACTTATTCCAATGAATTCCAGCCTTGCGCTTGCAATTCAATTTCTTCACCTTCACGGCCGACTAATTGTAATCCTAGTTCTGGTTTGGTCATGTGCCCTACAATAGCAATGCCTTCCATTGTCACAATTTTATCATAGTCTTCGAGCGAAGCTGTGAAAAGAAGTTCGTAGTCTTCGCCGCCGTTTAGTGCGGCTGTAACTATACTCATGTTTAACTCTTCGGCCATGACGGCGGCTTGGTAATTGATTGGAATTTTATCTTCATAAACACGGCAACCAACATTGCTCTGCGAACAAATATGCATAAGTTCGGAAGATAGTCCGTCGGATATGTCCATCATGGAAGTCGGAACAATGTCTTTCTCGCGGAGAAGTTCAACGATGTCTTTGCGGGCTTCCGGTTTCAATTGGCGTTGCAGAATGTAATCTCTTCCTTCAAAGTCGGGTTGAGCCTCATCGTTGGCTCCAAAAACTATTTTTTCGCGTTCAAGCAACTGTAATCCCATATAAGCCGAACCCAAATCGCCAGTAACGCAAATCAGATCGGTGGATTTTGCTCCGTTGCGGTAAACAATTTTGCCTTCTTCGCCTTCACCTATGCAGGTAATGCTGATAGCTAAGCCGGTTAATGAAGCGGAAGTATCGCCGCCGATTAAATCAACACCATATTTTTTGCAGGCTAATTCAATGCCGGCATAAAATTGTTCAAGGTCTTCTACCGAGAAACGTTTGGAAACACCGATGGAGATGGTTATTTGTTTGGGTGTGCCATTCATGGCGTAGATGTCAGAGAAATTTACCACGGCAGCTTTATAGCCCAGATGCATTAATGGAACATAAACTAAATCGAAGTGAATGCCTTCCAGCAAAAGATCGGTGGTGACCAATACTTTTTTGTGCTCGTAATTGAGCACTGCTGCATCGTCACCTATGCCTTTTAGTGTTGAAGGGTTCTCGATGTTGAATCGTTCGGTCAGGTGTTTAATGAGCCCGAATTCGCCATATTTAGATATTTCTGTTCGTTGCATAGTTTGTTTTTTAAAACAACTTTCCCAAAGTGTCAATCTTTGGGAAAGTTGTTCGGTTAGGAGAATAGTTTATTTTTCGAAGAAACGGGCGGTCTTGAAAATGTATTTAGCACGGAATTTTATCTACACGTGTTTTATGTCTTCCACCTTCGAAATCAGCAGTGAAAAATGTATCTACCATGTTCAGTGCTTCGGCTTCGGTAATGAAGCGAGCCGGAAGCGAAAGAACATTTGCATCGTTGTGACGGCGAGCTAATGCCGCAAGTTCCGGCTTCCAGCAAAGTGCAGCACGAATACCTTTATGCTTATTCAAAGTCATACTGATGCCATTGCCACTTCCACAAATAGATATTCCGAAATCGAATTCATTGTTTTCAATGGCTGAGGCCATTGGGTGCGCATAATCAGGATAATCACTGCTTTCGGCCGAAAAGGCACCAAAGTCTTTTAATGCTTTTACACCTTGCCCCTGAAGGTATTCCACAACTTTGTTTTTTAGTTCGAAGCCAGCATGGTCGTTGCAAACTGCAATTCGAAGGTTTTTAAATGGATTCATAAATAAAATGTAATTTTTTGTTTTGCAAAAGTAGAAATTAATTTCCAACAATTTGACAGATAAGTAGTCCGAAATAAAGAATATTGTACGATTCGGTTCTCTTTCTGCTCCGGTACTGCGCTATTGAGATTTATGCATTTTTTCTCCAAATACTGACCTCTGTCAATCGTTGTTCTACGATGCGAGACGATTTTCGGAGCATCAGTGGCAACTGAAATGGTGCTTTTTCGAGAGTGAAATGATCGCTGAGGATGGTTTTAATTCCATCCAGTGATGTAACAGGTTCGCCATCTTGTTTAAAACCTCCTGGCCAATGTTCATGTTTTATGTGGTTGTCATCCCAGGTATAGGAAGAGGCAATAATCAGCAAACCGTTGCTGTTTAATCGCTCATGAATGCTTTTCAGAAATAATATCGGGCAACTGAGCTCTTCCAACATGTTGGGTGCCACAATGAGATCGTAGCCCGTGTAAATAGGTTTCATGTTATTGGCATTATCTTGCATAAACAAGATGTTGTTTTTACCAACGCCCAATCCGGTGTCCGACAGCACCAGTTCGCGATAAAAAACCAATTCACCTTCATCTTTCACAATGTAGCGCATAAATTCTTTTTCCTGTAACTGGATTGGGATTCGGA
Source organism: Bacteroidales bacterium (assembly GCA_015654525.1). Lineage (GTDB taxonomy): Bacteria > Bacteroidota > Bacteroidia > Bacteroidales > Paludibacteraceae > Paludibacter. The sequence goes on along the minus strand of JAATGT010000080.1, from coordinate 1,091 downwards.
TAAACCGGGCAGAGAAGTCGAGTGCCGTTATATGTTTAAAGTAAGGAGCCAGTTCGAAGGCCAATCGTCCGGTATCGGCATTCAGATCGAGCACCGTCATTTGTTGCGATTGATCGGTAACTTCCAAAATTTCCCGTGCCAGCTGGCTTGACAGGTTGGCATAAGCATTTTCACCCCACATGTTTTCGCAGGAGTTCGCTACTTCGGGGTCGGTTTCATATTCATCGTTGTGGATTAGAAGAGGCTCTTCCGATTCTACCAACCGGAATCCGGCATGCTGGTAAAAATGGCGGCGAAAAGCATAGCGTGCATGCAAAGTAGCTTCGTTTCCGGTTGAGATCCAAGAACCACCCTTAATAAGATTGTGTTTCCCGTCGAAAGTTGGCGTTGAAAAATCGTCGTATATCGGATGAACTTTGAAACCGGCATAACCCGTGATGGGTGTTTCGGTCCATTGCCACACATTGCCGATTATATCATAAAAATCGCCCATTTTGAATTTGTCAACCGGACAAGGTGATGCAAATTTTCCCAGATTGATGTTTCCGGGAGCAACCTGCCATTCCGATTCATCAGGAATATGACAGACCTCAACCAATCGTAGCCATTCGGCTTCGGTAGGCAATCGGAAGGTCTTGCCCTGCTTCGATGTTTTCCAATTGCAAAAAGCTTTTGCCTCAAGACAATTTACTTCTACGGGCCAGTTCCAGGGCATCGGAATTTCTTCGGCAACCAATCGCAACCAATATTCGTTGTTTCGTTTTATCCAGAAGAGAGGCATATCAGCTTGTTTAAATGTTCGCCAACTCCAGCCTTCTTCGGTCCAGTATTCTTTCACCTCGTACCCGCCCTCTTCTACAAAGGACAGAAATTCACCGTTTGAAATCAATAATTTTGATGCTTTAAAATCTTCTACCTTTTCGCTGTATTTCCCATATTCATTATCCCAACCATAAAGAGGGTGATCGTGCTGTTTGCCCAACTGCATTTCAGCACCCGACACAGGTAACATTTCGTTTTTAGGAGCTATGCCTTGTTCGTCGCAAATCTTCCCAAACCTACTGGGCACCACCTCGTCCAGTGGTAATTGA
>JAATGT010000179.1 GCA_015654525.1 Bacteroidales bacterium | reverse complement strand
TTAGGTCACATAGTAAAAGTATCTGACGATACTTTTGCTCAGTCTGAAATTATCCCGTATTCGGGATAATGCTATGTGTTCTGAGTCTTATATCTTCTATTTAAAACTAGTGTGAACTATTGTGGTAAAAAACATATCAATAATAATGATCATTTACTTAGTATATAAAAACCAGTCATACTTATGGATGCAAGACAAACTATTCTGATTATCGACGACGAAATACAGATACGCAGGTTACTCGAAATAACATTATCGGCCAACGATTATAAAATTATTGAGGCCGATAACGGTAAAGACGGATGCACGATGGCGGCATCGTTTAACCCAGCACTGATTATTCTGGATCTCGGGTTGCCCGACCAGGATGGACTTGATGTGCTGAACAAACTGCGCGAGTGGTTTACAAATCCGGTGATTATTCTCTCGGCAAGAAATTCGGAAGAATATATCATCAAAGCGCTGGATAGGGGAGCAAATGATTATCTGACCAAACCATTCAGAACCGTTGAGCTATTAGCCCGTATACGGGTGGCTATGCGGCAGAATTCGCGCCAACAGGAGGCCCGACTGGAATTTGGTAACCTGACCATCGATCTGGATAAACATTTGGCATACAAAAATGCTGAAATAATCAAACTTACTTCCACCGAATTTTCGTTGCTGGCTTTAATGGCTAAAAACGAAGGGCGTGTGTTGACGCATACTTATATTCTGAAAGAAATATGGGGCTATGGGTATACCGAACAAACGCAATATCTCCGCGTATTTATTGCCCAGCTTCGTAAAAAGATAGAAGATGATCCGTCAAAACCAACATTGCTGATTACAGAATCCGGAATAGGGTACCGGTTTAGCGGAATATAAGCACCCGAAATAGGAATAACGCAAATCAAGGTCGCAGATCTACACCTTCATTGATGTTTTTGGATATCTGAAATAATAAAACTGTCCCTTTTCTGATCTGTTTTTAAATAAAAATAGTTAATGCGAAAGGCAGAATGATCTATTTTTTAATGTGAATAGTTAAGCGGAGGGGTCAGACGATCGATTTCTTAATGCGGGTAGTTAAGAAGACCCCTCTGACGATCGATTTGTTAACCTCGGTAGTTAATACGAGGGGTCTGCTGATCGATATCTTAATGTGGGTAGTTAATACGAGGGGTCTGACGATCGATTTCTTAATGCGAATTGATGATCCGAGGGGTCTGACGGTTGATTTCTTAATCAAAATCGATAATCCGAGCCTCAGTACGATATAAATCAGCCATAATATTTAGGGGCTGCAGAAAAACCCCGGCAGTTTTTTTAATTAGATTACGGTGCGCTGCACCTTAAACTTATCCGTGAAATCAAATTTCTACAAAGATTCCGCCACTATGTGGCTTTGTCAAGGTGCAGAGCATCCTGATATTTGTAATGAGAATAATAATTCAGTATATTAAAGGTGCAACGCACCGTAATATCATATGCAAACTTAAACAAAATTTCTATTCTGTTTTTTTCGTCTAATCTGTGTGTTCCGTGTGCGTTGTATATCAGCAACACAGATCAATACGCTTGATTTTTTGCTTATTCCTTCTCCTGCATCAGTTCCATTTGTTTGGTTGGAATTCTCAGTGTGAAAACTGCCCCTCCGTGTTTGTTGTTTGCTGCGGCAACGGTTCCGCCCTGAGCTTCTACAAATCCTTTTACTATCGATAGTCCGAGACCTGTTCCACCAGCTTTAGCATTCTTTCCGCGGTAAAATTTATCGAAAACAGCTGCAAGTTCTGTCTCGGGGAAGCCTGTTCCCTGATCGATAACCTGAATGCTCAACCATAGATTATTTATAAACACCTTCAATTCAATACTACTACCCACGGGAGCATTCTGGGTGGCATTCAAAATCAGATTGTGCAACACCTGTTCCATTAATCCAAAGTCGACAAACAGCAAAGGCATATCGGCAGGGATGGATACCTTGAATTTGAACGCTTCCAGTTCATGTTTAAGCGAATCCGAAACCGAGTTTGCCAAATCCTGTGCATCGCACCAGTTGGGATTGGGAGTTATTCTGCCCGATTCGAGTCGCGACATGTTCAGCAAATTTTCAACCAACCTGTTCAACCGGATGGATGCGGTATTTATTTCGGCATATAGCTCTTTCTTTATCGGTTCAGTCAGGTTTTGCGACGATAAAGTTTCCGATGAGCCCATAATGGTGGCAATAGGAATGCGCAATTCGTGCGAAATGGAACTGAATAAGGTTTTATATAGTTTTTCCGACTCACTGAGAATGTAGGTCTTTTTTGCCGCATTGCGCAATAACTCACGCTCATACTTGCCCGTTATCTGTGCCAGCGACGACTCCCAAAACTGCTCTTCGCCATGGGTGAAAATACTTGTTTGTTTCACGGCAATGACGCCCAGCGTACCATTACTACCCGTCAATGGATAATACGTGTATTCATTGGAAGGAAGTGTATTTGTATATTTCCCGGCTTTGATGGCATTTTTTTGCACCCAGCTCACAATGCTCAGTTCGTTTTCTCCTATCTGGATAGATGAGTCTTTAGAGGATTCAATTACCGATTGATTTGTATCATCTTTTACTACGATAGCACTCTCCAGATTAAAATTCTTCTTAATAAATTCAACAGCTTTTTTTATAACTTCATTGTAACCTGAAATTGAATTCAATTCTTTTGTAAGCTGATACAAGGCATTTGTTCGTTCTTCACGTATCCGTATTTTTTTCTCCTGCCTACGTACTCTTGATGTTAAAATACCATTTAAAAGAGCAATGATAAAAAACATCATAAGTAGTAACATATCCAGAGGGTTCTGAATGTTGAGGGTGAACTGAGGAGGAATGAAAAAATAATCCCATATCAATGCACTGGATGCTGCTGCAAAAAGAATGGGTCCCGTGCCGTAGAACAGAGCCAACAGCGATACAAGAAAGAGCAGGATAAACGAAACAGCCTGGTAGCCGATCAGATCTTTCAGAAAATAACTTATAATCGAAGTCAAAGCTACGATAAGCCCCACAACCATATACTGCCCGCTATTGGATGTGAAGGACGGAATGGAAACCTGATCTTTGAATTTGTCGTCGGCCGGAGCATCCGACCCGAGAATATAAACATCAATATTGCCGCTGTATTTAATCAGTCGGTTTACAAAGTTTCCCAGTTTTAGTAATGACCGGAAATTTCGTACACGTGGTTTCCCTACAATGATATGCGTTGTATTTTCCTTTTGAGCAAAGTCCACAATGGCTTTCACCAGATTGTCATTCGTAACAATGCGTACCTCAATGCCCAGTTGCTTGGCTAAGTCTATGTTGGAGTCCAGTTGCTGCTGATCTTTGGGCGTTAATCTGTGACTGGTTTCCACGTATAGTGCCTGTATATTGGCTCCCATGGAGTACGATAAATTTTTTGCCCAGCGCAATAATCCGGCCGAAAAAGGACTGGTACCGATGGCTACGAGGAAATGTAGTCCCGATTTCCACGGTCCTTTAATTCGTTTGTTCTGCATGTAATCATGCAGCTGATTGTCGACCCTATCGGCAACAATGCGTAAGGACATTTCGCGCAAAGCAGTAATATTTCCTTTGCGGAAAAAATGATTTACCGCTTCTTTTGACCGTTCGGGGGCATATACTTTCCCGTCCGAAAGGCGCTGAAGAAGTTCGTCGGGAGTTATATCAACTAATTCAATATCATCTGAATTCTCAAAAATAAAGTCCGGCAAAGTTTCGCGGATAATTACGCCTGTGATTTGTGCCACCGTGTCGGTGCGACTCTCCAGGTGTTGAACGTTCAGCGTAGTGAAAACATTGATTCCGTTTTCCAGAATTTCCTGCACATCCTGATAGCGTTTGGTATGCCTGCTGCCTGCTGCATTGGTGTGCGCCAGTTCATCCACCAGTACTATCTGCGGATGGCGTGCTATAATAGCATCTAAATCCATCTCCTGTACGGAAGTGGATTTATATTCAATGGCTTTGCGAGGAATTATCTCAAACCCATTTACTAAAGCTTCTGTTTCTTTTCGTTTATGTGTTTCTACATACCCGATAATGATGTCATTTCCTTTTTTCTTTTCATCATGCGCCGCCTGAAGCATGGTGTAGGTTTTGCCCACACCGGCACACATGCCGAAGAAAATCTTCAACTTGCCCCGTTTGCTTTTTTCTTCTTCCCGAGCCAATGCCGCCAGCAGTTCATCAGGGTTGGGTCTGTCAATTTCGGAATCATTCATGTTAGTATGGATTAAAAATAAACACTAAGTCACGGAGAACACTGAGAAACACTAAAATATATAATCACTAATTGCTAATTATCGATTATATACCTTAGAATAGTACGTTTATAAAACCTAATGTAAACATATTTTTACATTAATAAAAAGAAGTGTAACTCTCTTTTGTTTGTATCTTCCAGGATTCATCGATCGTAGATATAAAAATTTCACCATCTCCAATTTTTCCTGTATTGGCTGCGTTTAAAATGCAGTCAACAGTGACTCTTAAGTTCTCGTCGGGAACCATAATATTAATTAAATACCGGGTGACGTCAGATTGAAACAGGTTACCACGATAAACACCTTGCATCTTTAATTTTCCAGCACCCAAACAATCCGTATACGTAAAAGAACTAATGTTGATAGATTGGAGAGCTTCCTTTACGTCTTCTATTTTTGTATCTCTGATTATAGCCTCAATTCTTTTCATTGCCTTACTTATTTTAGTTTGTCTAATGCAATATTCAGTAGCAATACATTTACCCGGCTTTCGCCCAGACACATCAGCTGAGGTCCTTCACTTATTTCTTCAACAAGTGTTTTCAGTTTTTGTTTTTGCACGTTATTAAAATATCTTGCCTTTGCAATCCGGTTGATTTGCAATTTGGCAGCCTCGGGCGAAATATGCGGATCGAGACCACTGGCCGATGCAAAAAGCATCTCCGACGGAATTTCTGTGGCCGGATTAAGCTGATTTAATTTGATAAATTGTTTTTTCCGGTCGGCAACCTGATTTTTCAGCTTGGTGCTGGTCAAGCCATAGTTGCTGCCACCTGAAGGAAGCGGATTATACGTAATGGCCGATGGGCGCGAACTGAAATACAGCGTGCTGTCGAACTGTTGCCCGATCAGTTCGCTTCCTATTATTTTATTGTCTTTTACTATCAGGCTTCCATGAGCCTGATGAGGAAAAACAACCTGTGCAATACCCGTAATTAAAAGTGGATATATGATTCCGGTAAGAATAGTAAAAACCAGGAATATTTTTATTGCGATACCAAATGTTTTCATTTTTCAATTATTTTTGAATGTTCATAATACGTTATCATTTCATTGATAGAGTTAATCAGAAAGTCAATTTCAATAATTCTACCCGAAGAAATAAGAGTGAGTTCATTTACATCGTCTTTATTATACTGTTGCATTCTCTCGTACTCTTTTTTTCTTCTGTTTAAAAGCTTTTCTCTCAAATTTCTAACGAGCAGTTCCATGATGGCTAATTTATAAATTAATCAACATATCAATGATTTTGATTCCGATAAACGGTGCTATCAGGCCTCCCAATCCATAGATCAGCAAATTCTTTGTCAGTGCTCTGTTCGCCGAAATAGGACGGTATGGCACACCTTTTAAAGCCAGCGGAATGAGTGCAATAATAATAAGTGCATTGAATATAATGGCACTCATAATGGCACTTTGAGGCGAGCCAAGCCGCATGATATTCAGAGCTGACAGAGGTCCTTGTCCATTGCTTCCTGCATACAATGCAATGTAAATGGCCGGGATGATAGCAAAATATTTGGCCACGTCATTGGCAATACTAAAGGTGGTAAGTGCACCACGGGTCATGAGTAATTGTTTCCCCACTTCTACCACTTCAATTAGTTTTGTGGGGTTACTATCCAGGTCCACCATGTTACCTGCTTCGCGGGCAGCTTGTGTTCCAGAGTTCATCGCGATACCCACATCAGCTTGCGCCAGAGCAGGAGCATCGTTTGTTCCGTCGCCAATCATTCCCACCAGGTGCCCTTTTTCCTGTTCTTCACGTATTCTGCGCAGTTTATCTTCGGGTTTTGCTTCGGCCATAAAATCATCTACACCTGCTTCTGCAGCAATGGCTGCTGCGGTCAGAGAATTATCTCCGGTAATCATCACCGTCCGGATCCCCATTTGACGAAGTTCGGCAAAACGTTGTTTGATACCTCCTTTTACAATATCTTTCAAGTGGATTACTCCCAGAACTTTATTGTCTTCGGCCACTACCAACGGTGTTGCTCCCTGGCGCGCCAGATCGGATACGGTGTCAGTTACTTTCTGAGAAAAAACTCCATTGTTTTCTTCTATAAATGCTTGTATTGCTTGCGATGAACCTTTTCGGATCTGATGAACCTTTCCTTCGGGAGTTTTCAAATCTACCCCACTCATACGCGATTGCGCGGTGAAAGGAATAAAGGTTGCGTGCAACTGGGTAATGTCCCGGCCACGGATATTGAATTTCTCTTTAGCCAGTACCACAATCGAACGTCCTTCAGGTGTTTCGTCCGAGAGTGATGAGAGCTGGGCAGCATCTGCCAGTTCTTCCACCGTTACGCTTTCAGCCGGAATAAAATCTGTTGCCATCCGGTTTCCCAATGTGATGGTTCCCGTTTTGTCGAGCAATAGCACGTCCACATCGCCGGCAGCTTCAATGGCACGTCCGCTGGTAGCAATCACGTTTCGTTGAATAAGTCGATCCATACCGCTGATACCAATGGCACTCAACAGTCCGCCAATGGTAGTTGGGATCAGGCATACTAACAGGGCTATTAATACGGGAATGGATAAATTGTGCGACAAAGGTATTCCCGAAGCAGTTAAGCTATATCCGAAGAAAGCGGGAAGCGTTACTACTGCCAATAAGAAGATAATGGTTAGACCCGAAAGCAGAATTGTCAATGCAATTTCATTGGGAGTCTTCTGGCGTTTGGCTCCTTCTACCAGAGCAATCATACGGTCGATAAAAGTATCGCCGGCATCGGCTGATATCCGGATCAGAATACGATCGCTCAATACTTTTGTTCCACCGGTCACTGCCGAGCGGTCGCCACCACTTTCGCGAATTACCGGAGCCGATTCGCCTGTTATGGCTGATTCGTCCACGCTGGCAATACCCTCTATTACTTCACCGTCCGATGGAATTATATCATTCACTTCGCAAACTACAATGTCACCTTTGCGTAAGTCGGGAGCCAGCACTTCTGTTTCTTTATCCCCAACCATTTTGCGGGCTGTTGTTTGAGTCCGGTTTTTACGCAGACTTTCCGCTTGTGCTTTTCCACGTCCTTCGGCTATGGCTTCGGAAAAATTGGCAAAAAGTACGGTAAACCAAAGCCAGATGGAAATCTGTAAATTGAAAGAAGAATATGCACCCTGAAAGATCCCGATAAAAACAATGATTGTAGTCAGAAGTGCTCCGATGCCCACTATGAATATAACCGGATTCTTTATCAATAATGCCGGACTCAATTTCTTTACGCTGTCTTTTGCAGCTCGTGCAAGTAGCTTCTTGTTGAAGATACTTTTATTTGATTTTGTTGTCATATCAATGATTCGTTTTACTCCCTTTTAAGGGGATTTAGGGGTTTAAAATGTTATTCCGTTATTCATTAATAGATGTTCCACAATCGGTCCGAGCGATAAGGCCGGGAAATAGGTTAGTCCACCTACAATAATAACTACACCGATTAATAAAGCGATAAACAACCAGTTGTCTGTCTGGAAAGTTCCCGACGATGGTGGGGTGATTTTCTTTTTTGCCATACTTCCGGCAATAGCCATAATGGGTATAATCACTCCGAATCGCCCTATCAACATGCCAAGTCCAATCAATACATTATAGAAAACCGTGTTGGCATTCAATCCTGCAAAAGCGCTACCGTTGTTACCTGCTGCGGAACTGAAGGTGTATAGTATTTCGGAGAATCCATGCGGTCCTGCATTGTTTAAGCTGGATAACCCCAGCGTACTTACCGCTGCCCATGCCGTGAATAACAGGATGACGAAAGAGGTAATCACATTAGCCAGGATAGCCATGGTTACTTCAAATGCTTCTACTTTCTTTCCAAGATATTCAGGGGTGCGACCTACCATTAATCCGGCAATAAATACAGTAAGAATGATAAATACAACCATGCCGTAAATACCCGCACCTACACCACCGAAGATTATCTCACCGAGCATCAGGTTAATCATTGCCACCATTCCGGCCAATGGTGATAAGCTGTCGTGCATAGCATTTACTGATCCGTTAGATGCTGCCGATGTGGAGGTAGACCAAATGACACTGTTCGTTATTCCGAACCGGGTCTCTTTGCCTTCCATGAGCGGTAAATGCCCGAAAATCGGATTGGCAGCATATTCGGCATACAAGGAAATAGCCAGTCCCGTAATCAATAAGATAAACATCACTATAAAAATTGTCCAACCCTGACGTTTGGAGCCTACCATTTTTCCATAGGTATAAGTCAATCCGGCCGGAATGAGTAAAATGGCTAGCATTTCAAGCAAATTGCTCAATGGAGTCGGGTTTTCGAACGGATGTGCACTATTGGTGTTGAAAAAACCTCCGCCATTGGTACCAAGTTGCTTGATGGCTATTTGCGAAGCGGCCGGTCCCATTGGAATTACCTGACTAGTTCCCTGAAGGGTGTGTGCTGTCTGATACGAATCAAAGTTTTGTACTACTCCTTGTCCAACCAGAAAAATGGCAAATAATATGGAGAGTGGCAATAGTACATATAAAGTTGAACGTGTCAGATCTGCCCAGAAATTACCGAGTTTGTCAGTTGTTTTGCGTGAGAGCCCTTTGGCTAGAGCTAACAACACGGCTATTCCGGTAGCGGCTCTCACAAAGTTCTGAACTGTAAGACCAAGCATTTGTACAAAATAGCTGAGCGTGGTTTCGCCGCCATAACTTTGCCAGTTGGTGTTGGTCATAAAGCTTACAGCCGTATTGAAAGCCAGATGCCACGACACATTAGGTAAATGGGCCGGATTCATAGGCAGAAATGCTTGCGTCATCTGAATCAGAAATACGAAAATGAAACCGATTAAGTTGAACGTAATTAAACCGAATGTATAGGTTTTCCAGTTTGTTTCTTCGTCCGGGTTGACTTTAATAAATTTATAAGTCAATCGTTCAAACCATCCGAATACAGGCAGCATAATATGTTTGCCACCAGTAAACACTTTGTACATGTAGCTTCCCAGAACAGGCGTTAAGCCTATTAGTAATCCGAGAAAGAGCAGAATTTGTAAGAGATCGTAAGTTGTGAACATACATTTATAATGTTAGAGTGAATACTAAGTACGCGTCTTCTTTTTGAGGATTGAAACCGAATGTTGTTTTTACGGGCAACGAAAATTTGTCTGTTATGTTTATTGACCTGCTACCGGATAAACCCAGATTGACAACGCTAAACCCGGAACGATTTCCATAACCATCGCCATAGTAACCATCAGAAGGGGTGAAGCCTACGAAAAAGTTTAGAGACTTTATCGGATAAGTCAGTTCGATGTAGGTGGAGTAGTTCTGTTTGTCCGGGTTCTGACCTCCAACAATAACGCTCCCGCTGTTGTCGGTATATTGATAATCGTTCTGGTATTTTTTATCGGCTCCATAAAACATTGTTGCAACAGATACGCCTAATGGAAACGACTCAACACCACTATATGCAAGACTACCTTCGAGAATGTGATCGGTTTCTTTGTTTTTTAAATTGAAATAGTTTGTTTTAAAATTCCAGTTATAATCGGTCAGCGTAACTTTAAATATACCTTTGCTGTACGAAATGTATGGATCTATCTCTTTGTACGAACCGATAAAATCCGTTGATCCCCATACGCCTAATTCGAAACTCTTATAGATATAAGCCAATGTAGGCTGCAGATTAGGAGTCGGTTTGGCTGTAGATAAAACACCTCTCCAAATATAGCTACTAACCACGTCGGTAGTAACTTTTACTTGTGATCCGTCCTGTGCTTTGCTCATTGGAGTTATTGTGAGTAAAACAATTAATAATAACATAAGTTTCGTTGCTTTCATTTTTAAAATTTTTCCGGTTTGATGAGTGAATAAATTAAATATCCCAAGATAACCACCGCTATAATTGCTCCGATGATATATCCGGTAGGGGTACTTACTTCGGTCGTTGTTGCCATTAAAAGAATTGTCTTCATTTTGAATTATTTTTTAAAAGTACAGGTGATGAATTATGTCATCTCCGTTATTGTTGTTGTTCTCAATTGTGAGGTACGTATTGTTGTCGCCATAGAGCATTCTGTCGTAATACCTATCATAGCCGGTTGCCCGGGCAAACAGCCACCCAACAGCAAAGAGGAGAGTTACACCTCCTAAAAGCTCAATAATCAACATTAAAGTAGTATCCATTTTGTATCGGTTTTTATCCGATGCAAAAATACACCGGAAGTTATAAGGGTATTATAAGGTTTCCGAGTGGCTGTATATAGATTTTATAAAGATGTTTTTATTGTTATTGATTTGTCTAAATGTGCCTTGTGAATCTTGGATGTAATTCAGTGCAAACACCGGCCAATAGCTGATAGCAAAGAATAGAAGAATACCTGAAATTGTTTACCTTTGCATAATTCAACGATAAAACAATTTCGACAATGATAAAAAAAGGTGATAATGTGCGTTTTCTGAACGCAGTAGGCGGAGGAATAGTAAGCCGCGTGGATGAATTGAAGAAAATGGTGTTTGTGGAAGATGCCGATGGTTTTGAAATTCCGGTACTCGAACGTGAATGCGTGGTGATAGCCGCTATAAATGAAGAAACAAACTTTCCGGTAAGAGATTTTAAAACAAAACCGGAACAACTAACCACAAAGCCGACAGAAGTGATTGTGCCGGAGCAAAAGCAAGAACCGGTTTTTGAAACTGCTGAGGGGGATACGCTAAAAGCATTGCTGGCTTTTTTCCCTATTGATATTAAGCAGCTGCAAACAACGTCGTATGAATGCTATTTGGTGAATGACAGTAATTATTATTTGTATTACAATGTGGTTAATGGTGAGAATGATGTTTGGACAAGTGTTGCCAGTGGGCTGATTGAACCTAATATGCAGGAACTGCTTTCCGAAATATCGAAAGAGGAATTAAGTGCCTGGGAAAAACTTCGCGTGCAGTTGTTACCTTTTAAACAGGGCAAAAGTTATACGCCACAGGCGTTAGTGGATGTAAATATGAAGATTAATGCAGTGAAATTTTATAAACTCCATAGTTTCACTGCAAATGAATATTTTGATGAGCCTGCTCTGATGATTGATATAAGCTCGGAAAAAGAAAAGGAAGTTGAAAATAAAAAGATGGCTGATATTTCGCCCGAAGAAATAAAACAAGCCATGTTTCAGAAAGAGCAAACAGGCAGACCACGAATTGTGAGTCATCCACAGACTTCAGAGATTATAGAAGTTGATTTACACATCAATGAGTTGCTGGATACTACGGCAGGTTTGTCAAATGCGGCTATGCTTCAGTGTCAGTTGGATAAATTTCACGAAGTGCTGGAGGAAAACAAAAAGCATAAGGGGCAAAAGATTGTTTTTATTCACGGTAAAGGTGAAGGCGTACTTCGCAAAGAGATAGAAAAACTACTCAAAACCCGTTACAAATCCTACTATTTTCAGGATGCTTCATTCCGTGAATACGGGTTTGGAGCAACGATGGTTACTATAAAATAAGAACGCCCCCCTAAAGATATGCCTACCTCCTAAAGGGGAACTAAGCTACTTTCGTCTCACATGTTTTTATTTACAATATAAGTAAAAGAAAATTGTGCTAACTTAGTTCCCCCTTTAGGTAGGGGTACCTTATTCCGTCAAAAACAAAATCCTGTCTTCTACGGCTTTCAGGCAGACTGGGCAGAATACTTTTGCTGTATTTGTGCGCATCCTACAGTCGAAATACGGACGATAAATGCCTTTTGACAGGTAACCACCACCTTCAAAAACGCCCATCTTAGCTTTGTTCTCATCCGTCAGTGGAGTGGGAATGGCGGTGCCTTCGGGTAAATCCTTTTTCCATTTTGCTCCAAATTTTACCAGCGTAGTTATGTTTGGTTCCCATGGCTCATTCTTCAAATCGTACATACCGTTCAACGCATCGTTGTCATAGAAATATTCGTCGGCCAGGCCGGCAAATGAATGCCCGAATTCATGTACCGTCACTTCGGTTTGTGCCCGCTTGCTATCGGCCGAGGCCAGGGTGTAAAAGTTGTATATACCTCCGCCACCGTAGGTTTTAGTATTGGCTAGAATGTATATGGCATCGTATGGAACCAATGAAGCGTAATCGCGAACAGTGAATACGTTGGGAGTGGTGAGATAACGATCGGAGTAAAAGGTGTAGTAATGTGACCCGAGTGCCGAGTTTCTCCAGTTGGCATTTTGCGGTTTGGAAACTCCGGTGTCGACCGAGATGGCAGCAATGGCGTAGATGTTGATTCTCGATTTGTATTTCAGAAACGGTTCGTGGGTGAATAGATTGTCGGCCAATCGTTGCGCATCCTTGAAAAATTTAGCACGTTGCTTTACAGTATAGCCTTCGGCAATAACGGCAATGTCGATGGCTTTGTCGGGCGAAACTGTTTTGCAAATAGTTTTTACCGGCACGTCTACCATTTTTGTTTTACGGATTAATTTATCGTCGGGTGAGAATCCAAACTGGATCAGCTTTTCCCATTTGTCGAAATCCAATCGGCGTTCAATAATAACCTTGACGGATTTTTGCGGGTAGGGGAACTGAATGGATTGCTCAAAGCTTTTGTTGACCAGTGCTGCTTCGGGTGTAGATTGCCATTCGAAATAAAGTGTACTGAAATCATCTATATAAATCAGTTTGTCAGTCAGGCTATCCAATACAAGGAAACGGTATTCGCCCAGGTTCATATCATCGGACAGACGCAACCGACGTCCACCCCAAAATGGTTCTTGTATAATTTTAGATAAGTAAGCGTTGGTGGATGTTGTGTTACCGCTCAACTGGAAATCGATACGACAGGCTTTGTTGGTGAAGTAATCGGTATATTGTTGCGAAAAAAGTGAGAAACAAAAAATCAAAAAGAGGAAGAGGATAAACAATGGTTTTTGCATAAATCTTGTTACTAAATTAATGATTTGCAAATTAAAGAAAACTTATAGATAAAACCTAACCAAAACGCTTTTTTGGATTATTTTGTCCTCTTTTATTCCTCTTTTTGGTCTTAAAAATGCTCTGTTAGCAAAAATGACTTACAAACTTTACTGCCCACTTGCTACTAATTTACCTTCTGGCTGAATGGAATCCTGTTGTAGGATATTTTTTACTGTGTAATTTCCGTTTCCATCAATAAAGATTCTTTTTGTTTTCCCTCTGAAACGTCCATCTTTTTTCACCGTAAGTATATATTCGCCTTCCAGTACGGAATCAATGAAAAATTCGCCGTTGCGGTCACATCTCCCATTGGCAACATCCTCCAATGAGTTCGGATCACGTAATGTTACAATTGCACCTTTAATTGATTCTGTTTTTGTGTTTAGTACGCGACCTTTGATTGAAAATGCCTCACGTGCATATAGTTGAAATGTCAAAAAGATGAAAATTCCGAGTAAGAATGGTCTTACAAATTGATTTGTTTTCATAATTTCATATTTTAAATATTAGTTTTTGATGATTAAATGTAAACCGGAAAGATTAAAGCTGAGTTTTGGGTTGAACCTTATTTTGAACTCCGGTTTTGCTCTTCGCTGGAGGCGGTAGAACGATTACTGCGGGTTTTGAATTCATTTTTCCCGAAACGGTAGTTGAACGATATCCTGAGCTGGCGTGAATCGTATGTGTTTTTAACTATAATATCAACATTGTCGTATTTAGCATATGCACTGCCTTGCCCGGTGTTGAAAATATCGCTGACTGAAAGCTTAATACTTCCCATATCTTTGAATACTTTTCGCTGTATTCCAAAATCGATGCTATAGCGGGGTCTGAGGATGATGTTACTGATTAATTCCCCTGTATTATAACGCCCACTTAGCTCCATTTCCAGCTTGTAAGGCAGGCTGAAGTTGTTGCTCATGTTAGCATTAAAGCTCCAACGATTTAAACTTCCTCCGGTATTGGAATCAAATTGAATTTCCTTATACATACCGGTAAAGGTCCCATTTAGTCGCCACCATTTGGCGGGTTGAAACTGAACGGTTTCGGATGCATTGAAATCAACAGAGTTGTTCATATTTTCATTGGTTTGATAGATAGATTTTGTTGCATCATTTTGGATAATAACCTGTGTGAATAATCCTTTGGTATAGTTATATCCAAAACTGGTGATTAAAATATCTTTGAAACTATGACTTAAGCCTAACGAGTGAGTAAATTGCGGTTTCAGGTTTGGATTTCCCACATTGTAGGTGTAGGGATCTATCATCCATCTGAAGGGATTGAGCATATCATAGTCTGGCCGACCGATTCGGTAACTGTATTTGAAGTTAATATTATTGTCTTTGTTCAGAGTTTGTTGTACGAAGAAAGACGGAAATATTTTCAAATAACTGGTATCATTTACTTGATTGGTGGTGACGGATGTTCCTTTCGAAACGGTGTTTTCTAACCGTAACCCAAGTTGCAATGTGGTTTTGTTGAGCTGGACTCGTCCGTTTATGTAAGCAGCCTGAATATTTTCTTTGTAAATAAAATGATCATTTTGAACTAAGTAGCCCGTCATATCTATCTTGCTGTCGTTATTTACAAAACTTGCTTTTGCTCCGGCTTCGAGATTGATTTTCTTTCCGAGAGGAAGCACGTAATCGAGTTTGGCTGTGTAGATGCTTATATCGTTACCTTGCAGGGTATTTACCAAAATATCATGATTCAGGTTATTACCTGCTGCATTGTAATAAATACCGTTTTGATTATTCGGACTTGTGTAATTAAACCAGGCATGATCAAAATCAGCCGAGAGTGACTGACCTGTGCTGTCGATATCCCATTTATAATTGGCATTGAATGTTTGATTTTTCCAATGTCCGTTGGAATTTGATTTAGAAACAAGTGACGAGTCGACCTGCCTGTACTTGTCGGTAAACGAAGTTGTACTTTGATCTGCATTATTGTTATGTCCGTTACTTCCACGCAGCATGATACTCACAACATGATTTTTACGGATAAAATAATCGGCTCCTACTTTATAATTTTGTGATTGTCCGTCGTATGTTCCATTTGTATTGATTAACTGGTAAGCACCGTCGAGAGCAGCACTTGTAAACCGGCGGGTTGCATCCATACCGTCCGAACCAGCCCAATTGTACAAAGAATAATTTCCGTATACATTAAGCTTTCCATAATTCATATTGAGATCCAGTCCGCTGTTCCAACCAAATTTACTGGCTGTTTCCATGCCGGCAAAAGCACTTCCGTTAAAGCCAGGTGCTTTGTTGTGTTTTGTTTTAATGTTGATGATTCCCGAGTTTCCTTCGGCATCATAACGTGCCGAGGGATTTTCTATTATTTCTATCCGGTCCACATTTTTCCCCTGCATACCTTTAAGCATGGCTGCCAGTTGCGTGGCCGAAACGTAAGTGGGCTTTTCGTCAATTAAAATTTTTACATTTTGCTTCCCTTTCAGGCTGATGTTATCGCTATTGTCGACCGTAACGCCGAGCAGTTTCTTCAAAATTTCATAGACGTTTTCTGAGGATGTTGTGATGGAAGCCTCGGGATTAATAATCATTTTATCCACTGTTTGTTCGATAAACTTCTTTTTGGCAGTTACAACCACATTCTCTAATTGCTGAGAAGATTCTTTCAGCACGACAGTTTTTTCGACGACTGGATTCTTTTTGTTGATAGTGATTTTCTCCGATTCGTGTTTGGCGTAACCCACCATCGAAATAGAAAGAATATATTCTCCGGGATTTATTTTGCTGATCACAAATTCGCCTTTGTTGTCGCTTACTTCGCCTTTTTCCAGTTTATTGGTTTTGGCATTTATCAGTGTAGCGGTGGCAAAGCCGATAGGTTGGTTGTTGGTGTCGGTCACGCGGCCTTTTATTATACACGCGGGCCCGGCCCAAAGCAGATTAGAGAAAAAAGCCAGACAAACCAGCAAGAATAAGCGATTGTATTGATTGTTCTTAAAGGACTTCATATAGTTTGATTTATTATGTTTATGTTGGATATCGACGAAATAAATTATCCGGGATAATTTGAGCATTTACTAGTATTGACTCAAAAACCGTGGATTCATTACATCGATTATCGATATTTTTTATAGTTAGACGCAATGACTTGTCGGTTTGGATTTAGAATTCTATTCTTTTTTCTATGCTGTTTTTCTTCCCCGACAGGATGAAGGAGAGTAACCGAAGCTCAATATCTCTTTCCATCCGCATTGATTGCGGGTGCAAATTGAATAAAATAATTATTGTGCTGCAAATAGTTGGGATACAAAGCAAGGTTTTGTTATCAATCGAAAGCAGGTGCCGAAAGAGCTGATAACTTTTGTTACAAGAGGTAAGTTTTTTGGGATGAAAAAATCAACTGAATTTATCAAATTGCCGGTCGAAGGTTTTAATATTTTGCCGGGAAACAGGGATCTCGGCGTCGATATTGGAAAGTTTGAGTTGGTAACCCAGGGCATTTCCTTTTTTCAGGTAGACTTTTTTTATATTTACAATAAAAGCTCTGTGGGTACGAACAATGGATGGAATCTGAGATAATTGTTCTTCAATATTGCTGATGGAATTTCGAATCACTTCTTTTTCAACTTTATTGTTGCGGTGCAAATAGAATACTACATAGTTGCCATCGGAGGTGGCATAAAGAAACTGATCGGGGTAAAAGTTTAGTTTTTCTTTTTTGAGTTTTGAATCTATTTGTATGATTTTTACTGGTTGTTCGGCTTCCAGATCCGAATCTAGTCTGCTTTCCGGACGGATGTTGTAAGCGTAAAAATAGTGGGAGTTCATGAGTGTGAAAAACAGAAATGGAATAACCCCGATAAGAAAAGCATATTTGCACGAATCGAAAAAGGTGGAAAAGTTCCAACGGTCGGACGAACTTTCGACTCCAAAGGCCGTAAAATAAATAAAGATGCCCATCCCTGTTAAGGTGAAAAGGATAGACAAGCATTCTTTCAGCACAGTCCACTCTTGTTTATCCGAAAAATAGCTTATTAATCTCAGTATTTTCAGCATTACAATAATAGAAATTGCCGAGCTGAAACAATAAACAGCCATGGTGGCTGCATAACTCAGGGGCTGAGACTCGCGGGCACCGAGAGGTCTGTATATCAGTAAAAATACGAGACAGAATACTGCATTAAGTATGGACCCGACGAATGAATGTTTTATAATGAAATTCTGCGGATATCTTCTATTAAGCCATCTGTAAACCGGGCTATTCATCTTTCGTGGTTTTTACAATCTATTCGGATTTATTTTAATAGGTAAAAAAAATAATTGTCAAAAGTAATGATATTTTCTTGTTTGCAAGAAACAAATTCTCTGTTGAATTTCGAATTCAGAAGATATTTTTGTTCTAATCACTGTTTTCTATCTATTTCAACTCTGTCCGAAGTTCGGCTAGTATAAATCCGATGAGATTTGCCTCGTCCGAAGTTCGGCTAGCATAAATCCGGTGGGATTTGCCCTGTCCGAAGTTCGGCTGGCATGAATCCGGTGGGGTTTGCCTCGTCCGAAGTTCGGCTGGCATGAACTCGGTGGGATTTGCCTCATCCGAAGTTCGGCTGGCATGAATTCAGTGGAGTTTGCCCCATCCGATGTTTCGGATGGTACGAAATAGCCGGATTCTTTTTTCTATAAAATTACGAAATGCTGAAATTGACAGGGCTTGGACGGTTCCCACTGCCCGATTTACGAAAGGCTATGCCAAGAATGTGTTTGGGTCCGATTATGACTCGGCTCTTGCTGCCAATAATTTTGATATTTCCGACGTTGTGGATTCGCTCGGAAAAGCTGTGGATTTGCCGCATATCCGTTTTATAAAAGTAAAAACAGGAGTTTTTCAGCAGGCGGTTTGGTTGAATGCAATTTCAACAGACCTGATGGGTGCAAAGGATTTGAAAAAGTAGTTACACAATCTCAATCCGGTACTTATCCAGTAATCCGGCTATGCCCGTTCTGGAAAACCTGGCTTTTGTTATCCGATTTGCTTCGGGGTCGATGGAGTAGTGGAATGATGAACTAAAATCTGCTTTTTCGAGATTGGTTTTATGAAATATAGCCCGCATCAAATCGCAATTATCAAATTCGGCTGCCGTCAGGTCTGCTTCCGTAAAGTCGGTTTCCTGCAGGTTACAGTTTTTAAACAGGGTCTTTTTCAATTTTATCTTATAAAATACGGCCAGCTTCAGTACGCAATTTTCAAAGTCTACGGAAAATAAAAAAGGATTACATTCATCAAGCTGTACACCCACCAATTTACATTCTGTAAACCGTACATCGTTGAGTGTCGTATTTTTCATTTCGGATAAGCTGAAGTCGCAGCTATCGAACACACAATCGCGAAACGTAATATTCAATAAGCTTACCCCGTAAAAATTACAATTTGCAAACCGACAATTTTCGTATTCGTCCATGAGCAGTTTGTTTTCGGTAAAATCAATCCGGTCGAAAATTTTATCCTCTGTCAATGTAGTATGCATTTAAATGAGGTGCAAAAGTAGGCATTTCTTGTAAGAGAATCTAGTTTTTCCAAGGTTTTGACCTTTGGAAAAACTAGATAAAATGGAAACATTATATCAAAATTGTTATTCATGAAGCCAAACCGACTTTTTTACATACGTTTCTTCTGTTAATTGTTGTAGTATAAATGCAGCTACATTTGCACGCGAGATGTTTGCATCTCCTTTTAGTTTTACTTTTTCGCTTCCATGTTTATATTTCCTGGTAGCTGGTCCATCTGTGAGTAGCCCCGGTCTGATCACAGTCCATTTTAGCTTGCTTTTGGCTATACGTTCTTCATTCGCATTGTGGTCTGCAAGGGTCATCCTCAACATAATATTAACCATCAAAAAACGCATTGGCAGTGGCATCATATACCGACTATCGCCAGCACCCAGGCTTGATAAATAGATAAGTCGTGGCACAACTTCCTGCTCCATGAGCGATACGATATTTTCAATGCCCTGTACAATTTCAGGCGAACGATGCGTTAGTGATCTTCCACCCAGTGCTGAAATACAGGCATCGGCATCTGTTATAGCATCTGTCAGATTCAGCTGTTCGTTCAGATTCCCAACAATCACCTTCAGGTTGGGATGGTCGGTTAAAATAGATCCGGCTTTACGAATATAGGCCACTACCTGATAGTCTTTAGCTAAGGCTTGCTCTACTAAGAGTGCTCCGGTTTTACCATTTGCACCAAAAATAACTACTTTCATACGCTCTTGTTTAGTGAATTAGTTGAATCCTTTTGATATTAACCTTTGTCCTATTTCATGTAAACAGAATAAGTTATAAAAAGTTGTGCATGTTTCAAAACTATTATATTAAAAGAGAGAGAATTGCAATCGCAATCCTCTCTCTCGTATGCCCTCGTTGATTTCTCAGGGAAATAAGTTTATTTCCGGTTTTTCATTTCTTCAGTTGTCTTTACCCGTAGTCCCGGATTCTCTTTCACCATCTGGCGTAAGAATGTTTCAGGATAGCCGGCACGAATAATAGTAGGTGGAATTTTGGCTTCGTTCTGAACAAATTTTCCGTTTTTCTCGGCTTTGATATTGCCGTCCATATATTTAACCAGCAAATATTCACCAAGTTTTCTCCATGCTGCAGTTGAATTTTCGGCTTGTGCCACACTAAAATCGGTAAGGAATATTCGGGCATCGGTTTCCGGCATACCTACAGCTACTTTGTCAATCGCTGGCACTAATGCATTAAAGTCACTTTCCCATTTAGCTTGTACTTTTTTTATGTCAGGGAGCATATACGAATATTTGCTGTATGCGTAATTTGCCACCCAATTGTAGGTCCAGAATGCCGAAGTAGCAGAGTATTCCAACAAACTTCCGTTATCGGCACGGAAACATTCCGGTACTTTATTTATGCCGCAATACATCGGAACGTAAAGAGCTGTGGCAGCGTCGTCAACTCCAAACCAAAGTATTCCAGCGATATAATCGGGCAACCAACTGCGCATCTGAGCCACAAACGTAAATCCGGTTTGTTGCGTGGCGGTTGGGCGTTCGTGAACGTATTCCACAGTGTCCACCTTAAATGTCAACGGACTACATCGCAGCTTACTTCCAAATGGTCCGGCAGCTATTCCTTTGGTCATGTCGAGTTCGGTACCTTCGTACTGATCGCGCATATAGTCTTTTATTTCCTGAACAGTAAGTTTTTTAGTGGGTTTAATCCACAGTGGCATGCGTTCAGCAGTTTCTCCTTTTATGTACGACAGGTATTTGTCCATCGTAGGGTCTATTTTGCGAAAGAACGACCACACCCGAGCTTCGCAGGCACGCAAAGCCACATAGTCGAGTGGGGCATAGGTATCAGAAAAACTAAATTCTTTGTTTTTTCCTTTGAAATAACCTTTCTCGCGGGCAAAGGCAATTACGTCTTCGGAATATAAGCAATTGGCTTTGTCATCATACGGAAATGTGGTAATACGGGCCTGATTGGCATGTGCCGAAACGCAGTCGTCGGGAATCCGTTGTGCAACCCATACAGCTCCTTTGTTATGAGCCCCTTTTCCTACCATTTCCATAATCCAGACTTCGTTCGGATCGGCAATAGAGAAGGACTCCCCTTCGCTGCAATACCCGTATTCGGTCACTAGGTCGGTCATCACTTTTATAGCTTCACGAGCTGTCCTGGAACGTTGAAGAGCAATGTAAATCAGACTCCCATAATCCATAATGGCAGTAGAGTCAACAAGCTCCTCTCGGCCACCAAAAGTTGTTTCACCAATGCTTACCTGATGTTCGTTCATATTTCCGATTACCGAGTAGGTTTTTTCGGCCTGTTTTATTTTCCCCAAATATTTCCCCGAATCCCAGTCGTGAATGTCGAGCATAGTTCCTACGGGATAAGTGGCGGCCGGATACTGGTATAACGCACCGAACAGGAAGTAAGAATCGGCATTGTAGGAAATTAATGTGGAGCCATCAAGTGTGGCGGCTTTTCCAACTAAGAAATTGGTACAGGCAAATCCTGAACTCATAGTTAGTATAAAAGCAACTAAGGAGAGAGTTTTCTTTATCATTTTCTTTATCATTTTCTTTTGAAGCCCACAAAGATATGACATAAATGCTAAACAGAAAGAATTGAAGTCAAAAGAAGAATGATAAAAAAACAAAAGATGTTAATTCGCACCTGATAAATAACCCGCTCCAAGATCATCAAAAGGGTCTTAATTAATCGTGAATTTCATTTTCGGGCAAATGATCATGTTTCGAAAATGACTTCTTTATCCAATTTGGGATAACCAGCAGGCCGAGTAACAAATACAGATAATAACTAATTGTTCTCCATATCAATGTAACAAATATAATGGCACTATCCGAATATTTAGAAGAGAAAACGTCGCTATAATATTCTTTAAAAGCATATTCACTCACCCCACTACCGCCGGGAGTTGGACTGATGACCATTAAGACCCACAAAATAAGTTGACGTGCAAATATAACCAAATGATTAATGTTTTGTGGATTAAAAGCCATAAATACAGCGTTCACCACAAAAAAACGGGCGGACCAGGTAAGCAGCGTCATACTGAAAGCTTTAATCCAAAATCCGTAAGATCGATTTCCAATGTCGTAAGAGGCTTGTACCAAATTATTGGTCAATAATTCAACATTCGAGTACCAACGACGCAAGATTGGAAGTTTGAACAAAGTAAGTAATATATGTTTTATCCAACTTGGACGCTTAAAAATGCCGATAAACATAATCATTGTCCAAATAAATCGGGTAACATAAAGTCCCGTAAAAACAATGGCAAAGGTCGAGACTATGACTGACGATGAGTTGAATAATTCATTCAGAGGAATAAATAAAAAGACAAATGGGCAAACAACGAGAAAAAATAATTCGTCTAAAAACAAATTAACGAACATGATAGTAGTGCTGCGTCCGGCATTAATTCCTTCTTTGATTAGAAAAATGACTACAAGGCTGGAACCTCCTACTGCTGTAGGAGTTACTGCCGAAGTAAATTCACTCAAAATATTAATGTAAAATGCTTGCTTCCAAGATAAATCTTTATCAGTTAATAGTCTGAATCGGCACATCATACCAAAATCGCGTGTTAGCATTAATACAAATGCTAACGCTATAAACATTCCGCTGACGATTGTAAAATGGAATGAGAGGAAAACTTCCGGATTAAATTCACTGAGAAAGAGCCAACCAATGACAACTAAACCGAGCAAAACAGGAATCAGAGCCTGGTATATTTTATATGGTTTAGTGATTTTTTTAGTGGTAGGATGGATTATTTCTTCCATTTTCGGTCAATTAGTTTTTTGTATCTGTCAAGGACTTCTTCGGTTACACTTTCCCATGAGCGGGCGATGGTTTGCGAGGCTTGTAGCCCAGCAAGATGTATTTTATCCGGCGAATTGTTTAACTCCATTAGTTTAGCAGTAAGTGATTCTCTGGAGTTCTCAATCAGAAATCCATTGAAATTGTCGACAATACTTTCAGCAGAAGAGGAATCTCTGACTAAAATGGAAGGCGTTTGTAAGGCGCCGGCTTCGCGAACTACCAATGGCGCATTGTCATAGATGGACGGAAAAAGGAATAAGTCTGCAGCTGCATAATATTCCTTTAGCCTTTCGCGCTCGGTAATAACCCCTACAAATTCGACTTTAGAATTCAGTCCTAGCTTATCAACCAGTTCTTGCAATTCTATTTTGGCATATCCTGTTCCGATGAAAAACATTTTAAACGGAAGGTCTTTAATTTCAGCCAATGATTCTACAATCATCCGCGTGTTTTTTTCCCAAATGTGTTGACCGACAAAAAGGAACATTAATTCCTTGTTGTTAATATGTAAGATTTTTCGGGCCGCGCTTTTTAAGGGATCAATCGGTTTATTAGAGGCAAAGTCGTTTCCATTATCAACGATTTCTACCTTGCCTTTGTAGCCATATTCGCGTATTGTTTCCTCTACCGATGCTTGTGGAATCCAGACTTCATCCGCTTTTTCGAAAAAACGAATAACTCTATTAGTCATTAATTTAGCAATGAACTTGTTGCGAACGGAATGTTCGAAGTCATCTCTGTATTTTGAATGAAAGGTAGCGACGCATGGAATACCTTGCTTTTTTGCAATGTTTAATGCTATGTTGCCAGAGCTGAAAGGGCAATGGGCATGTACTAGTCCAAAAGAAATTTGGTGAATATTATTATTAAAATCAGGATCGATTTCCGGAAGCCCTATACGATATGGTCTGCGACCCAGGATGGGAACAGAAGTGTAACGATATATTGGATATGGTTCATTATCGGCATAATTTGGTGATTTTGGAGTTATTACACAAACAGGCTGCCCTTTTTGATGAAGCCAATAAGCATAATTTTGTGTTGCTAGTGAAACTCCATCCATAATTGGAGGAAAGCTATCGTTGAAAATTCCAATAGTTTTTATAGCATCGCCAACAGTATCAATCATATTTTTTAGTTTTGCTGTTTAAAAAGTGACGGATAAACAGTTATTTACCGTAATCACAAGGTGCAAATTTAGAATTTTCTTTTGATATTTCCATGCTTTTCGTTTTAATATACCCGCCAATGTTGGAGATAAACGGTTAAGTATACCTCTTAATTTGTTTAAAAATGGTCTTTGAAAGATTGCAAACAAATCAAATGTTTCTTGCATTTGATCGATTAGAGAGTATTTAGCGAAGCTAGTTTAATTTGTAATTTTATTATCATATCGCTTGCCTTGTAACAGATAAATAACGTAAATGCAATAAAAATGCAGCCGGATTAAATTTCCATGTCAATTTTTTATGTCTTTTTGTTTTAAAAGCCTTATCTTTGTAAGCTTATCAGGTATTTCTGTTTTGGTTATGAGAGCCGACTTAATCACTTGTTTTATAGATATGTTTAGTGGATTACATATTTTTATCTACTTTTTTATAAACCGTATAATTTGTCATTGACCCATAAAATTATGACGAGAAATCATTCAATACGTTTTTTCTCCGTAGAGAAATTGACTTTTATATATATAATAATAACTTCTTTGATCATTATTATCCTGCAACCGGGGTTTGGAAAATCTAAAGAATTATTAAATGTGAGATTGCTGGTGGTTTCAGCAATTTTATGCCTTGCATATTTCAATTCTATTAAAAATTGGTGGATAATTCGCTTTTCCCGTTTTGCTTTTGTTGGAGTACTACTCGTATATTGGTATCCAGAGACATTCGACATTAATAGAATGCTTCCAAATTATGATCATTTGTTGGCCGAATTGGAACAGAGTATATTTGGTTTTCAACCGGCTCTTGCTTTTAGTCAACTTTGTCCTCAACGGTGGTTTAGTGAGTTGCTAAATATGGGCTATTTTGCTTATTATCCATTGATTATTGGTACAAGTATGTACTTCTATCTGAAGAATAGAAAATATTTTGAATATTTCTTTTTTACGGTTCTTTTTTCTTTTTTCTGCTATTATACCATTTATATTCTTTTCCCTACGGCTGGACCACAATATTATTATCAGGCTATTGGTTTAGAACAGGTTAATTCGGGCATTTTTCCACATGTCGGTTATTATTTTGATAAACATCAGGAACTTCTGTCTAAGTGTAGCAATACAGGCTTTTTCTCTCAGATGGTTCAAAATACACAGCAGGTAGGGGAAAGACCAACTGCTGCTTTCCCGAGTTCACATGTCGGTATTTCTTCCTTAATAATGATCCTGATCGCCAAAAATCGTCGTTATGTATTGTTTGCCATTTTAGCCCCTATCTACTTGTCTCTTGTTGCTGCAACAGTATATATTCAGGCTCATTATGTAATTGATGTAATAGCTGGTTTGATAACAGCCGTTGCATTCTATTTCTTAGGTAGCTTGGTTTACAGACTATTTACGCGTAAATTCTTTGGAACATCAGAGCTTAGTGCTGTTTTCCTGAAAAGGTCAGTTAAAGTTCGAAACATATAGTTTTTTGTATTCTAAATGCAATAGCAGAGAAGCTTTTTTGTTGAATAAATCTTCTGCGAACTAATGATCTTTTGATCCTAAAATCATGTTGTTTTAGATGTTCTTTTGTATTCAAATCTATTTTAGTTCTTTTAATTTATGACTAAATTCTCATTTACACTCGCTTTAGGAGTAATATTATCTGCTCAATCTGTTTTTGCGATTGTTTCTGGAGATTCAATTAGAAATAAAGAAATTGAAGAAGTAACTGTTCTTGGTGGGCTCTCAAATTTTTTTTCGTTACCAATGGTAGTTGTCGATAAAAAGACAATTGAAACTTCATCGTTTTTTTCTCCGGCTGATGCTCTTCGGCGTGAAACAGGAATTTCACTTGTTCGTGATGCCGTTTGGGCTACATCATTAAATGTGCGTGGATTATCTGAGCAGCGTCTGATTGTTATGACCGATGGCGATCGCATTCAGACAGCTACGGATCACTCTGCTGCATTATCGGTTATCGATATGAACGATATTGAGAAAATAGAAGTAATTAAGGGTGCGGGCTCAGTTTTATATGGAACCGGAGCTATGGGTGGCGTAGTAAACTTTGTAACACAGAGGCCGACATATACTTCCATAGCTCAAACTAACGGAAATGTAGAAACAGGGTTTAATACAGTGAATAATCTTTGGAAAAATGTGATTCGTCTTCAATTTGCAACGAATCAATGGTATTTAGCATTGAACGGTAGTTTCCGGACTGCGGGCAATATCCGGACACCCGGCGGTACGTTACCGAATAGTCAGTTTCATGATGCTTCATGGGGCTTAAAAGGTGGTATTATGTATTCTCCTAATCAGGAGGTATTGGTCAATTATCAACATTTCACAGGTTGGGATATTGGTCTGCCGGGCGGAAGGTCATTTCCGGCTACTGCTGTTGCCCGATATAAAGGGGTAGATAGAGATCAATTGAGTGGCGAATATATTCTCTCTGACATTAGTCCGGAACTGAAAAAAATAAGTTTTAAACTTTACACGCAAAGTATAACGCGCGATGTAGAGTTGAAGCCGGCTGATCATACAGTAACAATGTTCCCAAGTAGCAACAATATAACTTCGGGTGTCAAATTGAGTTCGGATTGGAAATTTACCGATTTCCATAATTTGATTTTGGGAGCTGAAGGGTGGCAGCGTAATGCTTACACCTCGAGACTGACTATTAAACAGACATCAGATTCCACATCAATAGGAACCGGTGATCAGCCAACTCCGAAAGCACATATGCTCGATTTGGGGGCTTTTGCTCATTACTCCTGGAAAATTATGCCGGGTAAGTGGACTCTGAATGCCGGATTAAGACTGGATTATATTCGAACGTCAAATGACTCGGCTTTTAGTCCGCTTTATCAATATATAAGCAGCGGAGATAAAATGAGCTATGTAAAAAACCTTGCCCGTCGCGTAACTTTTGCCTCTTCTGTTCATCAGGATATTGCCTATGCGGCACATGTCGATGTTGTTTACAATCCTGCATTTGGTCAACAGTTGGCTTTGTCGTTGGCTAATTCTTATCGTGCAGCATCCATTGAGGAACGCTTTAAGTTGATTGAGCTTTCAGGACCAAAGCATGTTGGGAATCCGGATTTAAAACCGGAGAAAGGTATGTTCTCAAATCTGAATTACACGTTTTCATCCAGTCGATTTAGATTGAAGGCAGATGTTTATGCCAATTATTTAAGTGATTTGATTACTGAAAAGTATGGGACCTATACCTATATAAATGCAAGTGGAAATAGTACAGCAGAGCAGGCTTATGTAAATGTAAATGTGAGTAAAGCGTTGTTTCTGGGTGCTGAGTTGGAAGGCAAATGGAAGATTAATGACTTGTTCTCGCTGCTTGCAAATGCTTCGTACACCAGAGCCCGTGATATTGATGCAAATGACTTCCTGCCACAAATTCCACCTATGAGCGGTTTTGCATCGTTTGATTATCAGTCGAAAAAACAACTTGGAGCTTCTTTTTCTGCTTTATGGGCTGCTCGGCAAAACGAAAATGCTGCGGATGAAACGGCAACGGCCGGGCATATTGTTTATAATATGAATGTTCATTCCGGAAATATTGTACTGAATGAAAGTCAGCTACAGCTATTTGCCGGGGTTGATAATATCCTGGATACTGCTTATATGGATCATTTGTCGACAACCCGCGGTATTCTGAAATTGGAGCCCGGACGAAATATTTATCTGAAAGCAAGACTGGCATGGTAAAAATTGTAGAGTTCTCTTTTCTAAATTAGGAACTCGTTCTTTAGATAATTTCTTATCTTTGCATGCTTTTAAAAATCGATTTCTATTCATAAAAATATCTGCTATGTCACAGTTACTTACTCTGGAGGGACTCAATGATCTGTGCAAAAACACCATGATGGAACATTTGGGGATTGAATTTACCGAAGTTTCCAATGGTCGGCTTGTGGCTAAAATGCCTATTGACAATCGAACTATTCAACCCATGAAACGTTTACACGGGGGCGCAACTATGGCTCTAGCAGAGTCTGTTGGCAGTGCAGGTTCATTGACTTTGGTTGATCTCACAAAATATGCGGTACTTGGTGTTGAAATAAGCGGAAGCCACATTGGTGCAACTCGGGAAGACTATGTTTTTGGAATTGGAGTCCTTGTGCATCAAGGAAAAACATCGCATGTCTGGGAAATCCGGATCGAGGATCAAAAAGGTAAATTGATTTCTTTATGCCGCCTCACCAACCGTATTATTCCAATTAAATCTGAAAAGTAAAAAATGACTTCAGAAAATCCATTATGTAAACCACTCAAAAATTTACAAGCGGTTTGTTTGAAACAAAATATCCCTTTTGTCTCATTCCGGTTACCGTTCAATGAGCAAATAGTTACTTTTATTCAGCATGATTCTTTTCCGGAAAAGTTGGACACAATACATGACATCGATGAAAAGGTTGGTTTTGTGATGGCTCCATTCGATGAAAACACAGGGCATGCAACTTATTTTATGAAACCCAATAGTATTGTGTTTCCGGATGAAATTGATTCGGACTACATTCAAAAGTTGTCGAAAAATAATCGATTCTTGTCTGTTGAAAAACTTTCTGAAAAGGATATTGAAAGTTCTACTTCTACAAAATATATCAACAATGTTGAAACTGCTAAAGCAGCCATTGCCGAAGGAAAATTCCATAAAGTGGTGTTGTCCAAAATCCGATTGGAAAAGCTTGACGACGATTTCGTTGTTGAAGATTTCTTCCTGAAGTTGTGCGACAAATACCCGCATGCTATGGTTTATTTAATTCAACTTCCAGATGTGGGATGTTGGGTCGGAGCTACACCAGAACCTCTTTTGGTGATAGAAGATGAGTGCGTAAAGACGGTGTCACTAGCAGGCACCCAACTTGCTACTGGTGTTGATGTTGATTCATACAGTTGGAGTCAAAAGGAAATTGAAGAACAAGGTATTGTTACTAACTTTGTAGAGCAAACATTACGTTCGTTAAACATAAAGAATTACGATAAAACTGGGCCTATAAATTATCAGGCTGCCAATCTGATTCATTTAAAAACGGCATTTGAGTTTCCACAAGCAGATTTAAGAAACCGTTTAGGTGATTTTCTTAAAGCGCTGCATCCAACCCCGTCGGTTGGTGGTTTACCCAAAGCGGAGGCTCGTGAATTTATTTTGGCTAACGAAAAATATGATCGCAGCTATTATACGGGTTTTCTTGGACCTGTCAATATTAATAAAAACAGCTACATCTTTGTAAACTTACGTTGTTTACAATTGTTTGATAAGCAGTTTGCTCTTTATAGTGGTGCGGGAATTACAGCTTCTTCTATTGCTGAGAACGAATGGGAAGAAACGGATAATAAGATGATGACGATGATGAATGTGATGAAGTCGTAGTAATTACTATCTTTTCCAAAGTTCTGAACTTTGGAAAAGGTGGAAATAAAATTTAATAATGATTCATTTTAGACAAGGAATTAAAAATATACCGGAAATCTGTGCATGTTATGGAGTTCGTAAAGTGGTGATTGCACCAGGATCGCGCAATGCCCCGTTGATATTTGCTTTTACAGCTCAGCCGGAATTGGAATGCCTGAGCGTAACCGACGAACGTTCGGCTGCTTACTTTGCATTGGGTCTGGCTCAACAAAGTGGCGAAGCCATAGCCTTGGTTTGTACATCGGGCACAGCTGTATTGAACTTTGCACCCGCCATTGCCGAGGCTTATTATCAGAATTTGCCGTTGCTTGTTTTTACTGCCGACCGTCCTGCCGAAATGATTGATCAGGCTGATGGACAAACGCTTCGTCAGTCTGATATTTATGGTAATTATATAAAAGCACATTTCGATTTACCTGTTGAAACGGTTGTGGCTGCTGATTTGCAGTTTTCCGACCGTCAGGTTTCGGAAGCTATTGATACAGCGCTATCTTATCCGCAAGGTCCGGTACAAATCAATGTGCCATTGCGTGAGCCTATTTATACAGCTTTGCCCGAAACGCACTGCAATCCGAAGATTATCAAAACCATTGCCGCCGAAGTTTCTCCAACTAAAGACAGTTTGGAAACGTTGAAAAGAGCGTGGACTTCTTATGAGCGAAAATTAGTTCTGTTCGGCGTTTACCCTAAAGACGGGCAACTCAATGAACAGGCAAACCTGTTGGCAAATGAGCCGGATGTAGTAGTTATTGGAGAGAATCTGTCGAATATAAGTGGTGAGAAAATCATAACCCGTCCCGAGTCGTTTTTTTCTTCGCTTTCGGTAAAGGAGAAGGCGGCATTTAAGCCTGATTTGTTGATAACTATAGGTCATTCTTCTATTTGCAAGCAGATTAAATTGTATTTGCGCGAATATCAATCGGCTGAACAATGGCAATTTGAATCTTCATTGCCTTATATCGATACGTATAAAAGCCTGACAACCATAATTCCCGGTTCTGCAATTGATACATTGGGAAAAATGCCACTGGGAAAGACAACAAGTGATTACTCAGAAACTTTTCAAGCCCAAAATCAGATAATTACCCAACGCCATGATGCCTTTGTGGCTGATGCACCCTTATCGGATATGAGTGCAGTAACCAACTTGCTGAAACTGGCTCCGGGAGGTACTACGCTTCATTTGGCAAACAGCACTTCGGTTCGTTGGACGCAACTTTTCCCAACCCGTAGTGATTTGACTTATTTCTGCAACCGTGGAACGTCAGGTATTGATGGCAGTTTATCCACTGCGGCGGGATATGCCTATGCTTCCAGGCAGCCAACTGTTTTCCTCACCGGTGATCTCTCGTTTATTTACGATTCTAACGGTTTGTGGAATAATTATATCGGCGATAATTTCAAAATCATTATCATGAATAATAACGGCGGAAATATCTTTCGCTTTATTGGCGACAAGCAATTGATGGAAAAAAGTCGGAACTTTTTCACTACACCACATCAGGTAAAGATAAAATTGTTGGTAGAAGCATATGGATTGAATTATATAAGTTGTGATTCAACGGAGAGTCAAGAAGAAAGTATGAAAAATCTTTTCAATGCAGATAAGGCAACGGTACTTGAGATTTTTACTGATGCCGATTTGAATACGGAGAATTATAAGGGATATTTTAGGAATATTGCTTCGCGATAATAATAGATATTAGCTTCGCGTTAGCTGCCATCGTAAAAAAAAACAAGGCTACTCTTTTATAGCTTTTCGACGTGGATAAATGGAAGCATGAACTGCATACGTCTTGAAAAAGATCTCCACACGTGTGTAAATAAATTTCCATACGTGTATAAATTTATCCGGAGACGTGCCCGGATTTAGCTCGACACGTAGATAAAATATTTGCTGTTTTTGGGAAACTTTGCTGCTTGAGTATATTATAAAATAAGATACTAACTACCTCTTATTCCCTTTAGGGGTTTGGGGTCAAAAAATGAAATATAATTACTAACTAATAAATAAGCCCCTTTAGGGGTTTGGGGTCATATGAGAAACTGGACAACCATTAAAGAATTTGAAGAGATCAAATTCGAGTATTTCGAAGGAATAGCAAAAATAACGATTAACCGTCCGCGTTATCGCAATGCCTTTACGCCTGATACCATTAAAGAAATCATTGAATGTATGGTTTTTTGTCGAGATAGTCAGGATATTGCTACCGTAATTCTTACCGGTGAAGGTGATAAGGCATTCTGTAGTGGGGGAGACATTAATGTAAAACAAATTGGTGGATACATTGGCAAAGATGGTATTCCACGGTTGAATGTGCTTGACTTGCAAAAGATGATTCGCAGTCTGCCTAAACCGGTTGTGGCCATGGTAAATGGTTTTGCTATTGGTGGCGGACATGTATTACACGTAGTTTGTGATTTGTCAATTGCTTCTGAGAATGCAATATTTGGACAAACAGGACCAAAAGTAGGAAGTTTTGATGCTGGTTTTGGATCTTCATACCTGGCTCGTGTTGTGGGACAAAAGAAAGCCCGTGAAATATGGTTCCTTTGCAAGCAATACTCAGCTGCCGAAGCATTGGAAATGGGGTTGGTGAACACAGTTGTACCATTTGATAAACTGGAAGACGAAACAGTGGCATGGTGTAAACAAATGATGCAACACAGTCCGTTGGCATTGCGTATGATCAAAGCCGGACTGAATGCCGAACTTGATGGACAAGCAGGAATTCAGGAATTGGCGGGTAATGCCACCATGTTGTACTACATGACCGAAGAAGCACACGAAGGTAAAGATGCATTCCTGCAAAAACGCAAACCTGATTTCTCTAAATACCCAAAGATGCCGTAAAATACGAATTACACGAATTAAAACGAATTTGACTAATTCGTTTTAATTCGTTTTAATTCGTTTTAATTCGTGATTATGAAGAAATGGATACAAGCTTTTCGTTTAAAAACTTTGCCATTGGCATTGGCAAACACTATTATCGGTTCCTGCTTGGCAGCTTCCGACGATGGGTTTCGTTGGTCGGTGTTTGGTTTGGCGGCATTGACAACCATTTTGCTGCAAATCATGTCGAACATGGCCAATGATTATGGCGACTTTGTGAATGGGAAAGATACTGTCGAACGTATAGGCCCGAAACGCATGGTGCAGTCGGGCGAGATAACGCCTAAAACTATGTTGCGGGGAATTATCGTCATAGGCATTCTATGTGTTGTTTCCGGTTTAGCACTTATTCTGATCGGAACAGCCGGAATGGATATAACAAATCTGTTGATTTTTGGAGTATTGGGATTAGCTGCCATTGCTGCTGCCATTAAATATACTGTTGGTAAAAATCCGTATGGATATCGTGGACTAGGCGATATCTTTGTGTTTATCTTCTTTGGATTGGTAGGTGTTATCGGAACATATTTTCTGCATACACAATCATTTCGTTGGGATATTTTGTTGCCTGCTTCGACCATTGGTTTCTTAAGCACCGGTGTGTTGAACATGAACAATATGCGCGACTACGAGGCTGACAAAAATGCAGGAAAAACAACAATTGTGGTAACAATGGGAGTAAAGAAAGCTGCTTATTATCATTTGTTTTTAGTGGGTGGAGCTGCTCTATTGGTTGCTCTATATACCTTGTTGAATTATCATTCCGTCTGGCAATGGCTGTTTGTTCTTTCATTTCCTATTTTATTTTTGAATCTAAAAAAAGTATTTACTTATAAGTCTGCATTGGAATTATATCCTGAACTGTCTCGCTTATCCATGGGAAGCTTGGTGTTAGCAGTGACTTTTGGAATCGGACTAATTCTTTAGTTATTAGCTTCGCATTATTAATTTCCTGTTATTTGGCTTTGCCGTTATTCTTCTTTGCCATATCAGCAATTAATAACGTTCAAAGAACAAATAACAATTAATATCGTCGAAGGCTAATAACAACTAATATCAGTGAAGCTAAATATCTATTAATATCAGCGAAGCTAATATCTACTAATATCGCCGTAGGCTAATATCCATTAATATCGGCGAAGCTAAATAACAACTCAACTTATGTTTGCTCGACATACCACCATCAATCTCCAGTTTAAATTCCCCGCCGGAACTTCTCGTGGGGTTTTGTTGCATAAACCGTCCTCGTTTTTGATATTGAAAAAGGATGACTTTATGGGTATTGGCGAATGTTCTACTATTCCCAACCTGAGTATTGACCCTGTTGAAACGTATTCAGAAAAGTTGGAGGAAGTTTGCCGATTGTTGAACAGAGGTGTTGAACCCGGTTCCATAGATTTGTCATTGTACCCTTCCATTGCTTTCGGACTGGAAACAGCTTTGCTGGATTTGGCAGCCAACGGTTCCAAATGCTTGTTTCCTTCTTCATTCACGCAGGGAAAAATCGGTATTCCTATCAATGGTTTGGTGTGGATGGGCGATAAAGACTTTATGCAAAAGCAAATCCGTGAAAAGATTGCGGCGGGTTATCATTGCATAAAACTGAAAGTGGGTGCCCTCGACTTTGAAACGGAACTGGAAATCATTTCCGGTATTCGCCAACAGTTTTCGCCCGAAGATATTGAGTTGCGATTGGATGCAAACGGTGGTTTTACGCCCACAGATGCATTGGAAAAGTTACAGAAACTAGCAGCTTTCCACATTCATTCTATTGAGCAGCCCATCAGGCAAAAGCAATTTGAAGCTATGGCTACGATTTGTCGGCAATCACCCATTCCCATTGTGTTGGACGAAGAATTGATTGGCGTAAAACCCGGGGACAAAGAATTTATCTTAGAGAAAATAAAACCGGCATACATTATTCTGAAACCAAGTCTGGTTGGAGGCTTCCGTCAATCGGAAGAATGGATTCGATTGGCCGAAAAACACAGTGTTGCCTGGTGGATCACTTCGGCTTTGGAAGCTAATATCGGGTTGAATGCCATTGTACAATGGACGTATACACTCAATTCACAGCTTCCACAAGGTTTGGGAACCGGACAATTGTATCGTAATAATATCCCTTCGCCTTTGGCAATTGAGTATGCAAAGTTGTTTTATAAACCTGAGGTTGAATGGAATTTAAACCCGCTATTGTGATGAGAAAAGAAACGATCCGTCTCAACGGGACACTGTACACCCGAAGCAATTTCGAGCAACTTCATTTTATTGATGAACCGCAAGATTCTTGGCGCAATGCTATTTATCATTTTCTGCAAAGCTGGTTTAATGATTCCGATTTTGTCTTTGCTCATACTTCAGGTTCTACAGGTAAACCCAAAAGCATTCAACTTCCCAAGCAAAGTATGCTGAATTCGGCCCGAATGACCAACCAATTCTTTGACTTGCATGCCGAAAGTGTTGCGTTGCTTTGTCTTCCGGCTTCGTACATTGCCGGCAAGATGATGTTGGTACGGGCTATGGTGAGTGGTTTTAATTTGATTACTATTGCTCCGTCGGCCAATCCGTTTGAAGACCTGCATACTTCCGTTGATTTTACCGCCATTACACCTTATCAGCTTTTTCATTCGGCTGAAAGCCTTCGAAAAGTATCGGTTCGTAAAATTATTGTAGGTGGAAGTCCGGTGACAAGTAAGCTGGAACAACTTTCGGAAAACATACCTTCCGAATTGTTCGAAACGTATGGCATGACCGAAACTTGCTCACATATTGCCTTACGACGGTTTAATGGAAAAGATAAATCAGATTATTTTACTATTTTGGAAGGAGTTACAATCCGGCAAGATAAGCGGGAATGTCTTACTATAAAGGCACTTTATTTGTTGAAAGAAGAGATTCAAACTAATGATGTGGTGGAATTGATTGGCAGGAACTCATTTCGTTGGTTAGGGCGTGCCGATTCGGCCATTAATTCCGGTGGCATTAAAATTCATCCAGAGCAAGTTGAAAAAAAACTGGAAGGAATCATTCCCTCCAGCTATTTTATTTGGTCAATCCCTGACGACGTGTTGGAAAATAAAGTGGTGTTGGTTATCGAGTCAGAGAACTACATCCCTCAACAGGAAGCAGAATTAAATGCCAAGCTTCATAAGCTGCTCACGAAGTACGAATTTCCCAAACAAATCTTCTATGTTCCGGCTTTCTGCTATTCATCAAGTAATAAAGTGCTGCGAAAAGAAACTTTGTTAAGCATAATTGAATAAACATTTTCCTATTGTTATCTGACAGCCTTAAATCTTTTTTAGATGAAGTTTGGAGAATTGGGACAAATGGTATATCAAAACTTATTGTTTAGTTGATAATTTGAACTCAATACTAAAGCTTTTACGATTCATAGAAGAACTGTTACTTCCTCCTGTCTGTACTTCGCTACTCATTTCTCCATCAGGCATGTCACCGCCTCCTCCTGGCATTCCTCCTCCGCCCATATCTCCACCTGGGCCTCCGCCACCCATTTCTTCGCCGCCCATATCACCACCCATTCCACCGGGTCTACCGCCACCCATTCCACCAGATCTTCCTCCTCGTCCCATTTGTCCTTTCGCTCCTTTTTTGCCCTTTTGAGAAAGTTCATTGATGCTCACTTGTAGTTGAAAAGGGGTTGTGCTCACAGTTTCCAATGCATAATCTTTGCCGTATATCTCGCGAAGAGGAATCCGGATTTCATAAGTTGTTTGTTCCTGATTTGGTTTACTTTTAGCAAAGCAAATACTCTCATTATCATCATTATTTGATGTGGTTTTCCCTTTTGAATATACAAAACCGTCCAGTATGGCTGTGTCTTTAGGCATAAATTCAGGATTTGTAGCTGTTTTATCTTCCAGTTTATCTGTTTGAGTCTCCAATCTATCTGTTCTGTCCTGTTGAGTGTTTGTCATAGGGGGCATTCCACTCATCTTTATAGCTGGAAAAGTGATACTAACTTTAGTAGGAGGTGATGTTTTTACTTTCAGCTTCACACTGAATCCAGCCATCGTTAGTTGCATTTGCGTAGCTCTGTCAGCTGATTTCAAAATAATATAAATATTCTGAGCATCATTTCTGAATTCATATTTTACATTGGCTTCAGAGTTGAAAAAACGTGGTAGTGTTCCCCAGTCATCTCCATTTCCATCAATAGAGATAGGTGTTGATTGCCATTTTGAGGTACTGGTTTGTGCTGAGATGCTTGTAAGCAGGCTGAGTGATACTAAGCAGCTTATAAAAATGTTCTTTTTCATAAACAATATTGTTTAATTTGTGTTTAATTTATGCGTTTCTTTTATCAAAGCTTGCACTTATGATGCCTTTATAAAGCTATTTGATCTTCTATTATTCTCAGAAATATATTTTTTTTGTCAGTTATATTCAATCTAAAGAATCAGTTCTTCTTATTTGTTTGAGGGTTTAGAGAAATCTGGTAAGTTGCAAATCATGCGGAAATAGACAAACTACAGCTGTTTGATTTATTTTCGTCATACTTAGAACAACGCTAGATTATTATATGTAAATTTGCAACAAATGTAGTTGACTTTATATTAAGATCTAGCATTAGATAATTATTTTACAATAAATTATCCAAAACCTAATAACTTTCATTTTTCTATACAATAAAAATCGTACGCATCTATGAGACAATTACCTCCTCTTTCTGAACCGTCCTTTGGTTTTGCACAAACTCCTTTCGGAGAATGCTGTATTGTTTTTTCTAACGATGGTATTTGTGCCTTGATTTTCCCCGAGAGCAAAGAAAGCGCTTATGCCGATTTGGATAATCGTTTTCCTGAGACTGATTTTCGTCAGGATGATGCAAAAGCTATTCGCCTTGCACGCAAGATCTTTGAAGAAGGACAAAAACCACTATTAAATCCGATTGGAACCGATTTTCAACTATCTATTTGGCGTGCTTTACAACGGATTCCTGCAGGCAAAACTGCTACTTATGCTCAAATTGCTGAAGCCATTGGACGTCCCAAAGCTGTACGTGCTGTGGGGACAGCCATTGGTGCAAATCCTATTGCTTACCTCATCCCTTGTCACCGTGTTATTCGTACCGATGGCGGTTTGGGCGGTTTTCGTTGGGGACTTGATTGTAAGAAGAAGATGTTGGACTACGAAAAAAAGAAATAGTATTGATACTCCCAATCACTCAATAGATAGCTTGGATTTTTTGAGTTATCTTGATAAAATAAAAAAGTTGCAAGATATATTGCAACTTTTTTTATGATAGGACAAAGAAGTAATGATCTGGATCTGACTTTGGATTTTATATAAGGATTACAGGGCTTCTATTTATAAATTTAGCGAATGAAAAAGGATGCAAGTGATGTCTATGATATAATGTTTTATTCTTGTTCTCCTCCTGATTTAATTATACGACATTAATAACTTCTTCTTAGTTCGTTAATAGCGACTTGTAAGTTTTTTTGATATTGTATATTTATTAGTTTTCAATATGCATATTATTTCATTTATTTTTTTTCTTAGCTCTATCCTTCCTCTATCTTTCCTGTATATGCTTCTTCTATCTTTCAAATCTATGAAAATTTATGCAATAATTCACACTGTAATCTTTGTACAGTTTAAGTTTGAGGGTACAATATTTTTTGATTGTGTCATGATTTTATTCAATTAATAATTATTGCTTATATCTAAGCTAGTATCCCAAAATCTTCAACATGGATTTATAGCTTTGCTCTTTGGCAAATAGTTTTGTAAAATACTCACCATCTTCATCCTGATCAATAATCACCAATTTAGGGGCAGGGATTAAGCAATGCTGAATACCTCCGAATCCACTCAGCGATTCCTGATAGGCTCCGGTGTGGAAGAATCCGATGTATTGTTCGCGATCTTCATTCATCTTGGGAAGAAACACGGCATTTGAATGGACTTCCGCATTATAAAAATCCTCGCTATCGCAAGTCAGTCCACCTAAGTTTACACGCTCATATTCCGAATCCCAATTGTTTATGGCCAGAAAAACATAGCGTTGATTGATTGCCCAGGTATCAGGTAAGGTGGTCATAAATGAGCTGTCAATCATATTCCACAACTCACGATCATTTTGTTTCTTTTGGTTCACAATAGAATAAAGCATGGCTCCACTTTCACCTACAGTGTACGATCCGAATTCAGTAAAAATATGAGGTTCCGGAACTCCGTTTTGTGTGCAAATTGTTTTTATTTGTGCCACAATTTCTTCTGCCATATATTCATAGTCGTACACCATGTCCAGGTGTGTCTGAATAGGGAAGCCGCCGCCAATATTTAAACTGTCCAGTTGAGGACATTTCTTTTTTAGTTCGCAATACAGGTTAACCGCTTTATTTAATTCATTCCAATAATAAGCAGTGTCTTTTACTCCTGTGTTGATGAAGAAGTGTAACATTTTAAGTTCCACTTGTGGATTGTTTGCAATGTGCTTGGTATAATACGGAATGATGTCGTTGTAACGAATTCCTAAACGGGAAGTGTAGAAGTCAAACTTCGGTTCTTCTTCTGCGGCAATACGCATACCAACATTAAACTTAATGTCGAAATCTTTTAGAAATAAGTCTAATTCAAATTTATTATCAAGTATAGGAGTAACATTTGTAAATCCCTGACGCATTAAATTCTGAATGTTTTCAACATATTGAGGTCGTTTAAAACCATTACATATAATGAATGTGTCTGCTTTGAGTAATCCTTGTTCATGTAATGACTCCATTATATTGATGTCAAATGCAGAGGATGTCTCCAAATGAACCCCTTGCTTTAAAACTTCTTCCATCACAAAAGAGAAGTGTGAACTCTTTGTACAATAGCAGTAGTTGTAGTCGCCATTGTAGTCAACCTTGGCCATTGCTACATTAAACATACGACGTGCTTTTTGTATATTCTGCGCTATTTTAG
Organism: Bacteroidales bacterium; assembly: GCA_015654525.1. Classification (GTDB taxonomy): domain Bacteria; phylum Bacteroidota; class Bacteroidia; order Bacteroidales; family Paludibacteraceae; genus Paludibacter. The sequence goes on along the minus strand of JAATGT010000179.1, from coordinate 3,754 downwards.
GTAGATATGATATGCGTAAGGGAGTTCCATATTGTTTTATTATATCCATGAGTGGAACTCCACACCATTCCAATTCGTTTTCTACAATGTTGAACTCTTCGTTTGGAAATTCAAAACTTTGCTCAATAAGATCAATATATTTATTTTTCATTTCTATTACTTGTTTTTGAATGTGTACAAAATGTAAATGAATTGGATTGTTTGATATTTATAGATGTAAATGAATTAGATTCTTATAATTGATAAGAAAAAGCTTGCAAAAGTAATTATTTATTTCTGTTATTGAATAAACAGAGTGATGAATTTTGAAAAATATAGGATGAGTTAGCAGATATACTTCTGGTCTTTGTTATGATTTAATGACTAACACAGCATTTAATATGTCGGAGTTTATTTATAGTCATATTTATAATCCAGCATAGAATGACAATCAGGTATTGAAAATCCAAACCCTGATTTGTATTTATCGAGAAACAACAAATTAATTTTGATATTCAAAAAAATATATCTTACTTTGTATTTTAAACTACTTGTAAATCTTGCACTATAAATAATGAAGAGGATAAAAACTTTGTGTGTGGTTTTGTTGATAGTTTTTTTTGGAAGTGTCTATCAGGGTGCCATCTTGCCTTTTATTGAGGGTGTCAGGTATGGTATGACTATTGCAAAATATCAACTGGATCACAAAGAGAAAACGGATGATTTTATCCTGTTGGATGTGGTTTCAAAAAATTACAATTATCTGGAAGATTCAGAAATAAACCTCAAAACAGGTGAAAAAGTATTGATTCGTCCGAATAACATGACGGTGTTAGTTCAGTCCTTACTTGATAAACCTATATGGTGGAAAGCATTACAAGTTGTATATTCTTTATTGGTTTTAATGACTTTGGTTTTAGGAATATGGATACCATTTTTGGTCGTCAAAATCGTAAAGTCTCTCCAAAATTCAGAGGTCTTTGATCGGAAAAATCTGAAGCGGATTCAGCGTATTGGAATAATATTGCTTGTTGTGGGGATATTGGGGACGCTACTTCAGGCTATCAATATTTATTCGGCGCAATCAATGGTGGATCTGTCTCACTACAGATTTTCGTATGCCAAGGTCATTGATTTTAGTCCTATTGTTATGGGAGTGGTTATTCTGATAATGAACGAAATTCTGAGAATAGGTATAGAGATCAAAGAAGAACAGGATCTTACTATATAATTGTTTTAAAGATTAAGAAATATGCCTATAATAGTAAATTTGGATGTAATGATGGCTCGACGCAAGATCTCTCTTAACGACTTGTCGGAGAAGGTGGATATTACTCCGGCTAATTTATCCATATTAAAAACTGGTAAGGCAAAAGCAATTCGTTTTAGTACGCTGGAAGCAATATGTAAAGTGCTCGATTGTCAGCCGGCTGACATTCTTGAATATCAACCTGAAAGAAAATGAATTCTATTGAACATGAAAACAAAATGTAGATTAAAGATAGTTTATGGCGTAATAATCATGTTATTAGTAAGCATTGATATGCGCGGTCAGGCGAGTTTACCGTTTGCTTATGATGGTGGAAACCCTTTGACTTCAGTTGTGGGTTTGACTCAGTCAAAACTAAGTACAGTTGATTACGCAAGTTCACCTAAAATGAAATTTGGTTCATTGGGAAGCTATTTAATCTTCAATTTTAGCGGTACGCCCGGAGTATTATCATTTAAGATAGCATGGATTCCGGGAGTTAATCCTCCTACAAGTTTCTCGGGCGTGTTTGATTTACTGGAATCACCTGATGGATTTGCGTATACATCCGTCCATTCCTATAATTCAACGACTGCTGTTTCGTTAAAAAAGGACACTGTTTTAACCGAATCATTTGCAAATCTATTGTCCGGTTCACGCTATTTGAAATGGGTTTATACTACCAAACCGAATGGTAACATTGCTATTGGTGGCATATCCTTAACTGCAGGATCATTGCTAAAGGTGACTCCGCAGAATCTAAGCGGATTTACATATATATCCGGTAGTGGAACTTCCCCGGAGCAGAGCTTTATTGTTGGAGGAAGTCAGTTTATTCATAACATTTCTATAACTCCATCTGCAAGTTATGAAATATCAGCCGGAACAGGCAATTTATTTCAATCAACGAGTTCGATTATTCTGTCTCCATTGAACGGGACAGTTAGTGACACTCCGGTTTATGTGAGGCTGAAGGCCGGTTTGGTTGTAAATAATTATAATGAAAATATTCAGGTAACATCTGTTGATGCTTCTACACAGGTTGTCAGTTGCTCAGGGAGTGTAACTCCGGTTCCAACACTTGCCGTCACTGATATGACAAATCTGAGTCTGAATGCAACGGTAGGACATTCAAACTCACAGGAGATTAATGTTGGAGCTGTGAACTTAAGTTCCGATCTGGGTTTATCATTAAGTGGCACTGATGCCAATCAGTTTTCTTTATCTCAATATACCCTTCCGCAAACAAACGGTTCCATCGCCACTACGAAAGTTATTGTTACATATAACCCCACTGTGCAGGGAAATCATACCGCAATACTGCTGATGTCCAGTACCGGGGCGATGGATGTAACCCGAACTTTAAACGGTGTGGCAACCGTGGGAACGGGTCTCAATTCTATTCAAACAATGAAAATAACAGCATCTAACGGGAATGTTATTTTTAGTTCAGATGCAGGAGAGGTGGTGAAAATATACAATTCAATCGGTCAGAAGTTGGTACAACAACTAACTGTTGACGGGGTTAATAAAATTCCAATAGCCACACATGGTGTTGTTTTGGTAAATGTGGGAGGCACCACGGCTAAAGTGATTTTGTAATCGATACCTATTGGTTTTGTTGCTTTTTATTCGCTAGAATATTTTGTTTTAGCTTGGTATATCCGGCTCGCTTTATGGCCGAGCTTTTGAAGAATTGATTGAAGTCGGTTTTCGAAAGTTCTTCCCATTGCTCCGAATCCCAGTCTAATATCTCTGCATTATAATGCAATTCTGAATGGACATTTTTCCTGGCCCACTTGGCGTTCCACGGGCAAACATTTGCACAAATATCACATCCGATGGAATAACCGGAAAGTTTGTCTTGGAACTCGTTCGGTATTTCTTTTTTGCTTTCAATGGTAAGATAAGAAATGCAGCGGCGGGCATCTAATGATGCACCTGTTAAAGCATTGGTCGGACATCCGTTGATACAGCGCGTGCAGTTACCACAACGCGCTTTTATCGGAGAGTCGTATTCTGTCTCTATGTTTAGCAACAGGATGCCAATGAATACATAAGACCCCAGTCCGGGATGAATCAGTTGCATGTTTTTTCCAATCCAACCCAGTCCGGCACGCTCGGCCCAGCGCCGTTCCAGAATTGGTGCAGAATCGACAAATGAATGTTGATAATTAGACGAAACAGAGCCTTCTCCGTAGATCTTGCATATCTCTTTTTCTAATTCACTCAGCTTGGCTTTAATTACAAAATGATAATCAGTTTCTGAGTATGCATATTTTGCAATTTGTGGTGCCCGGGGATTTTGTTTCCTATCCGGAAAGTAATTCAATAATGTAACAACAACGGATTTACAGCCCGGAACGAGTTCTCTGGGATCAATTCGTTTTTCGAAATTCCGATCAAGATACTGTAAGTCGCCATGCTGTCCATCGCTTAGCCACTGCCGCATGAAAGCAGCATCCTCGGTTAATTCTTCAGCTTTAGCTATGCCACAAGCATCAAATCCTAGTGAAAGAGCAGTCT
>JAATGT010000102.1 GCA_015654525.1 Bacteroidales bacterium | reverse complement strand
TTTACATAATCTAAAAACACGACAAACGAAATGAATCGAAAATTGTTTTCTTATCAATCCGCCGGAACCACCCTATATTTGCGTATAAAAACACGGTGTGTCTCTGACCACTAACTAAATCTAAAAAAATTCAAAATATGTGGAATCAGTGGATTATATTGGAAGTGGAATAAGGTGGGATAAGTTGGACTAAAGACGTTGTTTTTCGGCAAAAATAAATTTTGCTGGCTGTATGAACAATTGAACAAACGATACGGTTTAAGATCTCGCGACGTACAATTCAAAGTCGGAGAAGTGTTTCGGAAGCAAAATACTGAACAATCAAACAAGGGAAAATGAATCTCTTAATCTTTATTTTTTTGTGATTCTTTTATAATAAATTGACTAAATCTCTTCAAAGTTAATGCCGCTGCATGTCAAATGTCGAATCAAATCGAAAATTGGGAACTCCAGCTACGAGTTGGAAAATCTACAAGGTAAAAATTTACGAATTTGTCTCCTTTTTCAACGTTGCACTTATTACGTGAACATTTTTTCTTTTGCAATAATAACATCGCCACATTCCACCACACCCCATAATTAAAAAAAAAAAAAACTTTATACAGTTGTGTATAAAACGCCGCATGAAACAAAAACAAACAGTTGTGTATAAAAAACATCGAAATTAAAAATGTACTGAAAACGCAATTTTACGCTAAGACTGTCGTACTAAAACTAAATATCACAAGCCTAAAATTTTGCAGAAATTTCACAAAACTTCCAAATTTTTAATATTGTTCTTTTCTTCTTTTCTTCTTTTCTTCTTTCTATTCTTACTTTTCATTCAATAAAAATACATTTAATTTGGCTTTCATTAAGATCTTTGTCACACATAAGCTCTCATGTTATACAACACCGGAATCAGTGAAGAATTTTGCCCTCAAAATTAGAAGGGTAAGTGAACACTCCATACCCAGTGATGCGCCAAAACACCTTCTTAAGGAACTCAAATTCTCACTGATGGAATTTAGCTCAGATTTCGTTGCATTAGTTGATTACTCACAGTGCCTACTACACAAAACCAGCACTAGAATCTATTTTTCATATTTAACGTTTCTGGTCACTCACAGTTCCTATTATTCAATACCAGCACCAGTATTTACGGTTTCTTTATTCAATGTTTTTGATTCAATAGGACACATTTCTTCAGCATTAAATATGAAGTCAATACAGAGCAATGTATTAAAAGTGGACAAAAGTATCGCGCTCAGGCGTTCCACACACAGCAATTCTAAGAATAGAAATGGATGAGTTAGAAATACTTCAAATTAACCTGCACAAAGCATATGCTCCAACGACTGAACTAAATAATCTTCTGAAAAGTAAAACCACCTTCATTGTGTTCATACAAGAGCCAGTCGTAAGGCACAACAAGATTACCGGAATAAATAGGAAGATTGGAAACTTAATTCATGCAGGTGGAAGCGAAATAATAAGGGCGGCTTTATATTGTTCCAAAGATATTATCATTCACCCCCTCTACAATTTGTGTGCACCTGACCAGGCAGTGGCTATGCTAAAAATAAAAATTAACGGCAACGATAAAAATATCATCCTTTGCTCTGGTTACTTTCCATACGAGGCGGAGGATAGACCACCCAATTCAGATTTCGGTAAAGTTGTGGAGTACTGCAAGACTAACAACCTACCTCTATTATCAGGCACGGACGCTAATGCACATCATTATGCATGGGGAAGCACTGACATTAATGACCATGGCAGTAATTTATTCGATTTTATTCTGTCAACAGAACTGTCGATACTAAACATAGGCAATGAACCGACTTTTAAAAACAAATTAAGGGAGGAAGTTCTTGACATAACTGTTTGCTCAAAAAACCTTTCAGCGTTCATAACAGATTGGCATGTCACAAATCACATTCTAACATCCGACCACAGATGTATTAGCTTCAAACTCAAGCTAGATCCACTGCCTCCACTGCTATTCAGAAACCCAGCGACCACAAAATGGCCATACTTCAAGAATATATTATCGGAAACATTAGATGTCAATCTTCATTCTTGTAATACTCTAAGTGAAGAACTCTTAAACAAGGAAGTGGATTATTTACAGAGCATTATGGAGGGAGCGTTCAATAAAGCATGTCCTCTTCTGAAGCACAAAGCTGGTAATTCTGTACCTTACTACACCACAGAAGACAAAATCAGAAGGCAATCAGTACGGAAACTGTTCAATGAATGTAAAGTAACAAAAGCATGGGATTCATACTACAAGGAACTTGGCGAGTATGTGAAGAATATAAGAATAAAGGAAAGATCAAGTTGGAGGGGACATTGTACTGATATAAACAAGATCCAAGACGCCTCAAAATTATGCAAAATCTTATCGAAGGACCCAGCCCAAATGGCTGGCTCGTTACTCCTGCCTAACGGCGAATATACCAAGAATCAAGAGGAATCATACAAATACCTGTTAGATTTTCATTTCCCAAACTGTACTGGTACCACTGTTGATGATCATAACAACATTAACTTCTCGTTTGAAGGCGAGGTAAATGCAGACCTAGTGGATAAAATAATTACAAAGGACAGGATAATTTGGGCGATCAATACGTTTGTTCCATTCAAGTCAGCCGGACCTGATAATATTTTTCCAGCCATGTTGCAGAACTCAACTGAAGATGTATACGAAATGCTGATCAGGGTATTTAAAAAATCGCTACTACTTAAAATCATTCCAAGAAGCTGGAGGAACTATAAAGTAGTTTTTATACTGAAACCAGGAAAGAAAAATTATTCATTACCAGAAAACTATAGACCAATAAGTCTATCATCATTTATGCTGAAAACGCTGGAAAAATTGAGAAAAAGAGATGGGCCATTAAACGACCCTAAAATTCTTCGTAAGCAATACGCATACCAAAGTGGCAAATCAACTGAGAACGCATTGCAAAACATAGTTCAAAACATAGAGTTGTCGCTGAAATACAAAGAATTCGCACTAGGTTGCTTCATAGACATTTCGGGAGCGTTTAACCATCTTACGTACGCCGCAATAAAGAATGCATGCCTCAAATATCGTATTGACCCAGGAATCGCGGGATGGATACAAGCACTACTACACTGTAGATTGATCTTCGTACATTGTGGAACATCAATCATTACGGTTGCAGTATCCAAAGGCTGCCCTCAAGGAGGGGTCTTGCCTCCCCTTTTATGGTGCTTAGTGATAAGCGAACTGCTCAATATTTTGAACAATAAAAATTATCAAACCGAAGGCTTCTCAGATGATTTGGCCACTCTGCTAAGAGGAAAGTTTTTAAGCACCTTATGCGATCAACTACAAACCGTTTTAAACATCATCAGCAATTGGTGCGATGAAAATGAACTATCAATTAACCCAAACAAAACGAAAATGATCCTATTCACCAGGAAACGTAAAATCACTGGTCTGAAGATACCAACAATAAAGGGAATTCCAATACTTTTTGTATACGAGGTAAAGTACCTAGGAATCATTCTAGACTACAGATTGTACTGGATAGCTAACCTAGATGAAAGACTTCATAGGGCGACAGTGGCGCTGTGGCAATGCAGGAAGGCATATAGTAAGTCATGGGGTCTATCTCCTAAAGTACTGTTCTGGATATACACTACAATTATCAGACCCATCCTAGCTTACGGCTGCTTCCTATGGAATCACATCTGCGATAACACTCAGGTAAGAAATAAGCTCACAAAATTCCAAAGGATGGCTTGTAAAGCGATCACAGGCTCATGGAAATCAACGCCTACAGCAGCCATGGAGGCAATGTTGAACCTGACACCACTACACATTTTCGTCGAAACGGAAGCCATTAGCGCTCTCCAAAGAATAGCTGGACAAACGAACTACAATCTCAGAGAAACTGAACACTCCAACATTTGGTTCAAAACTATTAGATCAGAACCAAACATTAGCATGCCAACAGACAAAATCATTCCTGTACATAGATTCAACAGGTCATTTAATATCCAAATCCCTTTGCGGACAGACTGGACAGAGAGAAATTTCACACCGAGAGGATCAGCAGTGTACACGGACGGCTCACTTATAACTGATTCGGCAGGCGCCGGTATATTTAGCGAGGACTTAGGTTTAGAACGATCAATTCCATTAGGCAAATACTCATCTATCTTCTTAGCAGAGATAAGAGCTATTGAGGAAAGCATTCGAGCAACAGGGGTCGAGGGCGCATCAGGTCATACCATATCGATTTGTACTGATAGTCAGGCAGCTATTAAGGCCTTAGAATCAAACAAATTCAAATCGGCATTAACACTAGAATGCTGGGAGAGGTTAAACGCAGCCGCGACAAACAATGAAGTCAACCTAATTTGGGTACCAGGCCACGAAGGTATCGAGGGCAATGAAAAAGCAGACGTACCGGCTAGAATTGGTGCTGAGACACCACCGATCGGTCCTGAACCAATCATG
>JAATGT010000154.1 GCA_015654525.1 Bacteroidales bacterium | reverse complement strand
TCCATTTTCTATTGATATGTATTCCCTACGGGAAATATTCATTATAAATAGAAGAATGTGCATGTATGCAATTCATGATTCGTATTATTTTCAAGTACTTAATGCTGTTTTTTAAACACAATAGCGCTCATAGGAAACATACTGAGACTCGGGAGAAATAATGAAGAAAAGACTTAGTTGACATAGTAATAGTATCTGACGATACTATTGTAGAGTATTAAGTGGCTGTATCAAAAGCACGCAAATGACGCAAACAACACAAATTTTCGCAAATAAGATTTGTAAAGTAGAATGTTATTTGTTGAATTCCAATTTAATAAGGGTGCGTTAATTTGCGTATTTTGCGTTATTAGCGTGCTAAAAAGACTTTTGAGACAACCTCACTATGTGCTCTTAGTCTTATTTATTCAATTAAAAACTATTGTGCACTATGTGATTAAAATAGATCAATAATAATTATCGTATATATAAAAACATGAAGGGAAAAATCTTTGTAGTAGGAACCGGTCCCGGTTTCGAAGAATATCTGAGCCTGAGAGCCATCGAAGTCTTGAAACAATGCGATGTGGTGGTAGGCTACAAAACCTATATTGCACTGATCGAAAAACTGATTGAAGGTAAAGAAATCGTTTCGTCGGGCATGCGTCGCGAAGTGGAACGGTGTGCCATGGTGTTGGAAATTGCCGAAAGCGGTAAGAATGTGTGTCTGATCAGTAGCGGTGATTCGGGCGTGTACGGCATGGCCGGCGTGGTGCTCGAAATGGTGGACAAAGCCCAAAATGGCATTGAAGTTGAAATTGTACCGGGTATCACTTCCGCCCTGTCATCGGCTTCGCTGGCAGGAGCTCCACTGATGAACGACTTTGCAGTAGTGAGTCTGAGCGATCTGATGACCCCTTGGGAGATAATAGAAAAACGTACCGAAAAAGCGGCCGAAGGTGACTTTGTGATTTGTGTCTACAATCCAAAGAGCAAAGAACGCGTAGAGCAAATACGGATATTCACCGACATTGTGTTGCGGCATCGTGCCCCGCAAACGCCGGTGGCCATTGTGCGCAATGCCATGCGCGATGAAGTGGCTGTAACGCATACCACCCTGGCCGAAATGCTGGAGCACACCATCGATATGACTACAACGCTCATCATTGGCAATTCGCAGACCTATTATAGCAATGGGAAAATGATTACACCACGTGGATATAAAATTTGAAAAACATGATTTGGGTAGTAGGCGGCACCAGCAATGCCAAGGAAATTTGCGAACACTTAGCTTCAGAAGCTCATCGGGTACTGGTTTCGGTCACTACCGATTATGGTCGGCAGCTCTCCGAGTTTCCGGGTATTGAAGTGGTGCAGGGCAAACTGAGCTGCGAAGAAATGGAGCACTTAATTCAGACTCGCGGGGTAAGGCTGGTAGTAGATGCCAGTCACCCTTTTGCAGCCGAGGTATCTGCCGGTGCTATGCAGGCGGCAAAAAATACGGCGGTGCCTTATCTGCGTTTCGAACGGGCGAATACCCGCTTCGAAAGTGCCACCTATGTGGATAGTTATGAAGCGGCGGTTGCATACCTGGCAGAGAAGCCGGGAAATATATTGCTCACCACGGGTTCCAAGTTTGTAGCTAAGTTTATTCCGCTGGGAGCAGAGCGGCTTTTTGCACGAGTGCTTTCCACGTCCGACAGCATCAGCCTGTGCGAGCAAGCGGGACTACAACCTGCCGGTATCATTGCCATGGCGGGCGTCAGCTCCGTAAATCTCAACATGGCTTTGATGGATGAATTCAATATCCGGTTTATGGTCACTAAAGAGAGTGGTGTCGAAGGAGGACTGCAAGAAAAAGTGGACGCAGCGAAACAGAAAAATGTAGAACTGATCATCATCCAGCGTCCGACTATTCAGTACCCGAAAGTTTATTCCGACTATCAAAGCCTGTTCCTGCAAATAAAAAACTACCAACTACTAACTACCGACTAAAATTCTCATTCCTCATTCCTCATTCCTGATAACTAACTCGTAACTAACATGCCCTATCCCATTTTCCTTCAACTAAAAAACTTCCGCTGCCTGGTTGTCGGTGGTGGTCCCGTTGCTCTGCGCAAAGTAAAAGGATTGCTCAGAGCAGGAGCCTTGCCTCAGATTATAGCACCCGAACTGACGGCCGAACTGTCTTCGCTAGTCGACGATAACAAGTTGTTGTGGCTAAAACGTAAGTTCGAAGCAAACGATACGGTGGGTTTTCAACTGGTGATAGCAGCTACCAACCATAAAAATACAAATGCCCTCATCAGGCAGGAAGCCATAGCTGCCGGTTTGTTGGTCAACGATGTGACAGATCCCGAAGAGAGTAACTTCCATGTTCCGGCATTGGTAAACCGTTCGCCATTGATGCTGGCTATCGGTACTTCGGGCGAGGTACCTTACCTGAGCCATAAGCTAAAAGCATTGTTGGACGCAAAGCTTCGTTCCGACTTGGGAGAGGATATTGAAAGAATAAAGCAATGCCGGGACTCGTTAATTGAACGTGCCGGAGACAACATTGAATTAAAAAAACAACTAATAATAAGTGAACTGAATCCGTTAGTAGAAGATTTTATTTGCGGAATGTTGATTAGTGATTAGTTGGTAAACAAGTAAACAAGTAAACAAATCAACCAATAGCCTTTTTATTCAATTTGGCATACTGCAGCAATAGGCAAAAGATCCCTGTTTCTGCATAAATACTTAATAATTGGGCTAGCTTATAGGAACCTTGGAGAAACGGTATAGAAAAAAGCAGCTAAAATGGATAACGATACAATAAATGACTTATAAATATACAGAACAGTTGTATGTAAACATAAACGATTAGTCGGTAGTAAGAAGTCGGTAGTGGGGAGTTAACAGTTAGAATTCATCTCTGATTCCTCATTCCTATTTTCTACCTCATTTATGGTATGAAAATGCCATGATGGTGCGATTGTACAGTTCTGTTTTTTTGAATTCCTTTGCTGCAACCTAAAAACCAATAGAAAAATACGAAACATAGACAATTATTAATATGAAAACTGAATTAAAGAATAGCATTAACTCCGGAGAATTACAACTAAATCAGGTATCAACGGAAAAAGATAATTTTCATCAATATGGAAATGTAACCCTGGTGGGTTTTGGACCCGGTGATCCGGATTTGCTAACCATAGCCGGCGACAAAGCATTGGCAAAAGCGCAGGTCATCTTTCATGACGACCTGGTCGATCAGGCTTTTCTGGATAAATACAACGGCGAGAAAGTGTACGTAGGCAAGCGGAAGCATTGTCACAGTCATGAGCAGGACGAAATAAACCAACTGATTCTGAATTCGGCAATAGAGGGTAAAGAAGTAGTCCGTTTGAAAGGAGGTGATTCCATGATATTTGCCCATGGGGGAGAAGAAGTCGAGTTTTTGAAGAAAAACGGTGTGCAGGTGGCGGTGGTTCCCGGCATATCTACCGGTGTGGCGGTGGCCGGGTTAACGCAGATTCCACTTACATTGCGAGGTATAGCCCGATCGGTAGCTTTTATCACGGGTCATACGTCCGACGTGCAGTTGCCCAATACCGATACATTGGTATGTTTTATGGCCGGTTCTACCATTCATAAGATTGCGGCGAAAGCCATTGCCGAAGGCCGCGACCCGAAAACCCCGGTGGCTTTGGTGCATAATGTGTCTTTACCCGACCAACACGAATACCTGAGCACGCTGGATGCACTTGCAGCCAGTGAGACCCGATATCCTACGCCGATAATTATTGTAATCGGGCAAGTAGTTGCATCGCGCGCTGGAGTGACTGAAGTTCTCGGATTATTATAACATTAAAGCGCGTTCAAAGCCAGCTCTTTTCCTTGTTTGATGCGGTCGGCCATGCCAATGCCGTTTCTCAGATTACCACCAATCTGCAGGCCCGGGTATTGGGTTTCGAGTAAATGGATGGTCGAAAAACGCGCACCACTTTCAACGCCGTATTGCGGAATGGCCCGATTGTGACGAATGATTTTAAACAGGTCGGGCTCGAATCTTTTAAGACCCAGTAGTTCCCTGCATTCGCGTTCCGCAATGCGGGTGATCTCTGCGTCGTTTAGTTGGATAAGATCCTGACGCCGCACGCCGCCCATAAAAATAGAAAGCAAGGCACCGCCCTCGGGGGCACGATGCTCAAACAGTGAAGACATATACAGCACACCTAGTATGTCGCGCTTTTCCAGCGACGGAATTAATCCGCCGAACCCGTCTAGCTCCTGTCCTTGCCAATGATTAAAGCCGATAGCCAGCTCAATAACTTTGGTGTAAAGCAATGACTCTATCTTTGTCAAAGCGGACTGGTCAATGAAAGGAAGTATTTTACCCAAGGCGTAAGCACCCACGGTACTGATCACTTTTTTTGCTTTGATTCTGAAAAGATCTCCGTTCGTATTTTGGTAAGATACTATGTAGCCGCCTTCGAACGGGTGTACACTGATATTCTCTGCACCCAAAACAAAATTTGAAGAACCTGCCGATTGATACAAAGCCTTTGTCAATGAACCTAACCCGTTAGCACACGAAAAAACCTTTCGGGTGACTTTCTTTTCTTCGGGAGTTTTGCCCTGCATCTTCTTCCGAAACGAACCGCCAATCAGGCTGCCATATTTCTGTTCCAGATCATAGAGCTTGGGTAATGCATATTTTGGAATCAAATAGTTTGGGTCGCCTGCATACACGCCAATGATAAAAGGATCGATGGCATAGTTCAGAAAACTTTTACCCATTCTTCTCTTTACGAATGAGGCCAGATTCTCATGCGGATCTTTCCCTGCTGGGCGGAACGGCTCACCCAATATCCTGAACTTATCTTTCAGCGAAAATAAAGTAGTGGTAATAGCATCTTTTGGCCCCTGAGGGAGAGGTTCCCACTTCGCATTTTTAAGGATGAATCTCTTATTTACATTGTCACCACCTACTTCCAATTCACATTTTCCCGTCAAATCTTCGAATAGTTCTACCACGGTAGTATTGCCTACTACTCCCGTATTGGGTCCATTTTCATATATAAATCCGTTTTCTGCTGTCGACTGAATAACGCCTCCGGCTTGAGCTTGCTTTTCTAAAACAATAAACTTCTGGTTGAACTTATTCAGGTAATGAGCAGTGGTAAGTCCAGTAAGTCCGGCTCCCAGTACCACTATATCGGTAGTTGTTTCGTTGTAATTATTGGTCATTTTGCAGTGAGTAATTGTTTGAAAGTAGCTATCAGTAGTGGATGTGATGCGGGAATCTCTACGCGACATATATTCCTGATGCCAAGTTCATTTTTTCCGTAGGGAGCAATTTCCACGCCCTGATCGTAGGCTGTTTCCAGATTCTCATTCACAAAGCTGATTGGTACCAGCATAATCTCGTCAACGTTTTTGGCTTTTAATCCTTTCAGGCAATCTTTCGTGTCGGGGTTAACCCACTTTAGTTTTCCTATTTTCGATTGAAAAGCAACCTTGTAGGGTAATTTCAGTTTGTCGGCTATCAGTTTAGCCGAGTCGTTTATTTCGTCAACATAAGTGTCGCCCTGATCGACCAGATACTGTGGAATAGAATGTGCGCTGAATACCAGAGTTGGTTTCTTATACCCGTTTTTCGCTATGGCTTTCTGAATATTATCCAGCCAGTAACCGATGAAGAGTTCATTGTCGCCATAAGTGCCGAGTTCAGTCAGTTTGAGTTCCGGGTATCTTTTATGTACTTTTTCAAGATCGGACGTGACGCTCTCGGTGGTCGAAATACTCGAATGCGGATACATCGTAATAACTTTAATATTCGTGATACCTTTGTTCCGAAGTGTTTCTACTCCTTCGCGAATGGATGGACGGCTGTAAGAATAGGCCGAAGTAACTACATATTCCGCCCCCATTTCAGTAGCCAGTTGATCGTTGATCAGCTTCATGGATTCTTTGAGCTTCGAACCGCCTATTTGCTGGTATTTATCCCACGACCCCGCATGACGGAATGTACTGATCATAAATGCCAGCAACGTACGTGGTATTTTAGGAAAAGGCAAAATGGCTTTATCACTAAACATATTAAACAAGAACTGCCTCATTTCCTTTTTGGAAAGAGGTGAGCCCATGTTGATTAAAAGAATACCTGTCATACCGTTTTCGAGAATTGAGAGGTCGAGTTTGTCAGATTCGGGTCGAATAGCATGGCAATGTTGCGTACCACAAACATACCATCGGAGCTGACATGAATGTTTCCGTCAATTATCTTCACCAGTCCGTCTTCAATAAAGGGTAGTAACATGGTGCTGTCATAAGCGGTGATGGCTTTTACCTCGTCGGCTGTACATTTCACCCGCTGTGCAATGTCATCAAAGTTCAGGTATCCGTTACACATCACTTCGTTGATTACTTCGCGAATCACGGTTTCCTCTTTCGTGAGGCTATAACCGCGCTCAATGGCCAGTCCGGTAGCTTCAATGGCATCCATGTACTGATTCAGGTTTTTGAGATTCTGAGCGTAGGTGCTCCATAACTGCGAGATACCCGAAGTTCCGAAAGCATACACTTGTCCGGTAGTTTCGCGGGTGCAATAACCCTGAAAGTTCCGATGCAGCTTTTTGCTGTGTTTGGCAATGGCTAGGTTGTCGGTCGGTTTGGCAAAGTGATCCATACCAATAGCTTCGTAGCCGTTGTTGGTCATTATCTCATATCCGGCAAGCAGCATTTGTAGTTTCTCTTCAGGTCCGGCCATGCGGGTTTCGTCCATCTTCTTCTGATTGGAATTTACCCAAGGCACGTGCGCATACGAGAAAGTTACAATACGGTCGGGCGATAAAGCAATAGCTTTCTTCACATTTTCTTTAAAGCTTTCGAGTGTTTGCAACGGAAGTCCGTATACCAAATCAAGGTTGATACCTTTGAAATTATTTTGTCGAAGGCGATCCATGACTTGTTCAATGGGGAACTTTGGCGGGCGGCGGTTGATGGCCTTAAGCACCTCCGGATTGAAATCCTGAATACCCATACTTACGCGGTTGAAACCGATAACGGCCAATCGATCAATATCTTCCATCGTCAGGTAAGCGGGGCTACATTCAATGGCTATTTCCGGATTATCAGTAAACTGGAAGAGCGATTTTATTCTTTCTGTAATTTCTGCGAGATAATCAAAATTAATGGAGTTTGGAGTACCTCCGCCCCAATGTATCTGACTAACCTTGCGTGACTTGTCAATATGTTGTGCCACCGTATCGATCTCTTTCAGCACGCAATCAATATAGCGCCTGATTTTAGCAGCACTTTCAAATGCCGTAGTGTTGCAACCACAAAAATGACACAGCTGCGGACAAAACGGAATGTGTACGTAAATGGAAATACTTTCAGGTTGCTCTCTGTTAGAAGCAGCAACAGCCGGAATAAAATCGGCAGAAGTAAATTTAGGGCTAAAACTGGTTGCCGGAGGATAACTGGTGTAACGCGGTCCTGTTTTATTATATTTGTTTAGAAATTCGGGTGTTACTTTCATTGTATATTTATTTTAGCTCTTTTTTTGAGAAGACTAAACTATGCACTATACATAAGTTATGCTATTAATTATGCATTATGAATTGTACATTATAAATTATTTAGTCTCTGTCCCAATTGGTATTCTTTACCCAGTCAACAACAAACTTCACGTTTTCGAGTTTATTGTCGGGCGAAAGGCCGTGACCGGTATTAAAAATCCAATTATAGTTTTGCTTACCAAAAGCTTTGTATTTTTCGAGTTCAGCTTTCAGAATATCTTGATTGTCGATAGACAAAATGCGAGGGTCGAGATTTCCCTGAACGCCTACTTTTGTATCGCACAATGCCCGGGCTTCAGTTAGTGAATATTGCCAGTCTATGCCCGCAAAATCGGCTATGTCATGATTGATATGCGCCAACCCTGTACCAAGTCCTTTCGGGAAAAATGTCACAGGGATGTTTTTAGTTCTTACCGAGTTGGTAATCCGTTTGACGTAGGGAAGAATCCGTTCGATATACATCTCGGATGGAATCAATCCCGCATGAGTCTCAAAAAGTTGAAACAGATCAATACCGTGGTCAGCCTGTGTGGTGGCATATTCAATGGAGAGTTCGGTAATTGTTTCCAGAATTTGTGCCGATAGTTTTGGGTTATTATAGAATAATCTGATGGCATTCGAGAAATTATGATTGGTGCTATTGCCTTCTACCATATAGCAAAATACGGTAAACGGTGCTCCGCAAAAACCAATCAAAGCCACGTCAGCGGGTTTTTGTTTTTTGATAATATCCAGTGCCTTGTATATATGCTCCAATTTGGAACTATCAGCTTTCAACGAAGAAAATTGATTGCCGGCATCTTGCAATGGGGCATCAAAAATGGGACCTTTATCCGTAAATTTCAAATCCATTCCCAAGGCTTCGGGTATGATAAGAATATCGGAAAACAGGATAGCAGCATCTACTCCTAAATCAGTTACAGGCAATAATGTGACTTCGGCAGCCAACTCCGGGCTCAGCATTAATTCGCGGAAACTATGTTGTTTGCGTAGTTCGAGATAGGAGGGGAGTACCCGACCTGCCTGACGCATAAACCAAACGGGGGGTCTTTCGCGTTTAATGCCCTTGAGTGTGTCTGTAAATATTGAGTTTGACATATTGTTATTTCGTTTTTATTATTTTCCCTCTTCTAACACTTTCTTTATCTCTAGACCCTTTTTTGTTAGTCTATATTTTTGGTCTGGGTGTTTTGGGTTGTCAGGGTATTTCATTTCAATATAACCTAATTCTAAAGTAGGAATTATATATTGTAATCTAAAGTTCTCATCGTTTTTCAATTGAAGTACCTTCTGTATGTCAGCTCTTTTCATTTCTCCATTTAGAACTAATACTACTTTTTTTGCTTCCATGGTTGCTTCCATGGTTGCTTCCATGGTTGCTTCCATGGTAGCTTGTCCAGTGACAGTTTTACGATATATAATCGTTTTGAAATCATCGTCCTGAATAAATTCAGGCTCTTGAAGTCCTGCTTCTTTGGCAATGCGAACAATATCCGCAGTTCCTGTACCAAGCCTCTCAATATAACCAGCTAAGTACATAGGATCGGCTAAAAGAGGATTTGCGGGTACCGACCGATGGAGTTTCTTTAATTTTTCGGTGGTCCAGCCCAAAGGCAAACAACCGGGATTCCATATTTCCAACCGGTCTTTGAATAACATTACTTGTATACTGCCATTGCAAGTATAGTCGCGATGTGCAACAGCGTTTACAATTGCTTCAGACACAATCTCTTTTGGTATCTCGTAAGCTCCCGGAATAGAGGTGCTTTCGGAACGTGTACCAATGGAGTAATCTAATTTGGATAGTACGAATTCTTCTGTTTGTTTGACTAATTCAAAAACATCACCTTTAAAAACTTTGTATGATGGAATGGGTTTTTCAACGTTGATGCCATAAAAGAAAGCGCATCGAACTTCCGAATTGATGAAAAAATGTTGTGGCTCTTTTCCGAAAAGCAATATAGCCGCATTCGTCAATTTACCTTCGTTATAAAGGTTTAAGTGAGTCAGAATTTCCTTTGCAGACGATGTCTCCGGTAACGGAAATCCTCTTTTTGAATTTGCCAAACGCACAAAACCAACAATTTTATCTTTATCTAAATTATCAATCGTTGCTTTGCTGTTAGTTGAAGCATCAAAAGGAGCAGTTCGAATTATTTCCTTTTCAATCAAATAATTGACTAATGAGGAGTAAACTGCCAGTTTGAGGTCCTCGGTGCTACAAAATTGCTTACGAACTAATGCTGATTGAACTTTCTTTATAAAGTTGTTTTCTTTTTTATGCCTTTCTTTTTCAGTATGATGAGTTAGAAATACAAATCTTGTTTTATGATGAAGTGTGGCGTGATCAAATTCACGTTCAGTAGGCGACACTCCTTCATTATCCTCGAAACCATAAAATTCACCTAAGATTCCCAGATAGATAGAACTTTGCTCGACTTCACGAAGATAGACATGACTTGCACTAAAATCTGTAGCAGGGAGTAACTCAAACAAAAATGGTTCAAAAAATTTACCCAATAAAGCATCGGATAGCAAATAGTCATGTAATTCCATCCGCTCTTTTGCAAACTCGGATTGAACACTACTTATGAATATTTTTATTTTTGTCATCTCTGCCGAATATACTTGATTTATAATTTCATCATCGCCTGATAGCTGGCTTCAATGGTTTTTTCGATATCTTCGTCGCTGTGCGCGTTCGAGATAAAGGTTGCCTCGAATTGAGAAGGAGCCAGATAAATACCCGCTTCCAGTGCCAGGCTAAAGTACTTAGCGTACTTGTCCTGATCGGACTTCATCACATCTTCGAATGATTCAATCTTTTCAAGGTCGGTGAAAAACATCGTCAGCAACGAACCAATGCGGTTGATGACAGCTTTGACACCTGTTTTTTGAAGATTTTCTTTTAATCCGTTTTCTAACTTAGCGGCTTTACGTTCCAGCTCTTGGTAGATAGATGGATTGTTTTTCAGCGTTTTCAGCATTACCAGTCCGGCAGCCATAGCCAACGGATTTCCCGATAAAGTTCCGGCCTGATAAATCGGTCCGGTAGGTGCCAGCTGTTGCATGATTGATTTTTTGCCACCATAAGCACCAACAGGTAAACCTCCGCCTATAATCTTACCAAGGGTTGTAATATCTGGTGTTACGCCGTAATGCTGTTGTGCACCACCGGGCGATAATCTAAAGCCGGTAATCACTTCATCAAAAATAAGCAGTGCACCATGCTTTTCGGTAATTCTGCGAAGCCCTTCCAAAAATCCTTTTTCAGGTAAAACCAGTCCCATGTTGGCAGCTACAGGCTCAACAATGATAGCTGCAATTTGGTTCTCGTATTCCGCAAATATCTTTTCGACAGAAGCAATATCGTTATAGTTGGCAGTGAGTGTATCTTTGGCAATGCTTTCGGGAACCCCCGGACTATCGGGTAACCCAAGTGTCAATGCTCCCGAGCCGGCTTTGATCAAAAAGCTATCGCCATGACCATGGTAACAACCTGCAAATTTCAGAATTTTATTTCTACCTGTTACGCCACGTGCCAGTCGGAT
>JAATGT010000334.1 GCA_015654525.1 Bacteroidales bacterium | reverse complement strand
TGCATATCATTATAATCTGCAGGTATAACCTTCAAAATACCATAATAAGCTGCAAATAAAAGCAGGAAAAGGACCGGGGGTATAAGCTTTGTTTTATTCATAGAATAATGTGACAATGTGATAATACTTATCATTTATCATTATAAACTGATTTTATAGTTGCAATAATCTTATTTTGATCTTCAAGACTTAGTTCATAGAACAACGGCAAACGTACCAAGCAATCGGCAAACCTGTCACAATTAGCCAATACACGTCCATCATGTTTTTCCGTGTAATACGGACTACTATGTAAACTCAGATAATGGAACACAGCCAATATATCATTTTGCTTTAATGTTGTAATCAACTTGGTTCTACCTTCTAATGACGGACAGACTAAATAAAACATATGCGCATTATTAGTTGCGTACGCCGGTATCTGAGGTAATTTGAAATATCCCTTATCGGCCAATGGTTTCAAAGCTTCATAATACCTGTTCCAATGTTCTTTACGCTTATTTTGAATTTCATCCAGGTGTTCAATCTGAGCCCAGAGGAAAGCTGCAATCACTTCGGAAGGTAAAAAAGAAGATCCTATATCCACCCATCCATATTTATTCACTTCACCACGGAAAAACTCGGCACGATTTGTTCCTTTCTCCCAAATAATCTCGGCACGATGAATAAATCGGTCATCATTGATAGCAAGCATTCCACCCTCACCGGAAATGATGTTTTTTGTTTCATGAAAAGAAAAAGCAGCTAAATGTCCGATGCTTCCCAGTGCTCTGTCCCCTTCATAAAATGAATCCACCGCTTGCGCAGCATCCTCCACTACCAACAAATTATATTTGTCGGCCAGAGCCATGATTTTAGTCATATCGCAAGCCATACCGGCATAATGAACCGGAACAATTACTTTGGTTCTGGGCGTAATCAATGCTTCAATTTTATCGGCATCAATATTCGGATGTTCGGATTGGCTGTCAGCAAAAATAATTGTAGCACCCTGACGAACAAAGGCTAAAGCTGTTGATACAAAAGTATAACTTGGAATAATAACTTCATCGCCGGGTTTTACATCACATAAAATAGCCGCCATTTCCAATGCATCGGTGCATGAAGTTGTAAGAAGACACTTAAGGAAGCCGTATCGTTTTTCGAAATAGGCCTGACAACGCTGTGTAAACATCCCATTGCCAGAAAGTTTACCGGTAAAAACAGCTTCATACATATAATGAGCTTCTTTACCCGTGAGATATGGTTTATTAAAAGGAATCATTTTTTTTAATGATTAATGATATATGATTAATTAGTACCGACCTTTTTATACAAATAACCCATTTCGTTGGAATTAATAATTTTATAGGTCGATAGCTTTAATTTGTTTTTCGAAAATATATAATTCGATTGTAATTCATCCGATAGCTCTTCGGCATGTGTAATACCGATTCCAGCCGGAACATTCAATACAATATCTTTCGTGAAATTCTGAACAACAATTGTATTCTTAAACCGTGTTGCCGGGTTTTCTGTATATCGAATCTGATTCAGTACTTTATTTTCAATCGGTTTAGAATACCTGCCTTTATTAAATGACTCAATAATCTCAGGAGAGACAATCAAAAAGATGACTCCCAGAAAATTCACTGCTAATGAAAAATAGATCATGTCACGCTTTCCGCTCAAAATTAAAAATACAACACAACCAAACATTACCGGCGCTAAAACACGATAATCACGCCAATCGAAAACATCATAGGCAGCTATGTTGATTAATATGAACGAAAAGAGAATCAAAAATACTATAAAATATTCAAATGTAAACGACTTAAAACGACTTTGTAGAATTTTGGATTTAACCAGACAATACATACAGCTGATAATAACGAAATAACGGAACAAAACCTGAATCTTATCATCCGAAAAAGGATTCAACAAATTTCCTACATTCTCAAAGAAATGATTAATAAAATTGAATATAAAATCATTGATATTATTGCTCGAAAATAAGTCATTAAGGAAAGAATCGGGATAGGGAGAAACGAACAGATTATTCAGCAAAAATAAAAAAGCACTGAATACAATCCATGAAATAAAATAGATCAGCCATTTATGACTAAACTGGAATTTACCTCTCCGGCTGAAGAGCAAAGGTAAAAACAAAACAATATAGATAATACGTATAAACGAAATAGCAGTACAAAAAACAAAAAGAAAAACAAGTAATTTTTTCCCTCCGTGCTTAAAATAAGCATAAAGTATCACGAAGTAGATTGTCAAAACCGAAAGATTCAACAACTCAGTCATCGAAGTGGGAGTAAAAAGAATCAACGGTGTATAGGTTAGGCTAAAAAGTAGTATGTAAAACAAATTCTTCGATGACAGTTTTACAATACTGCTTAAACACAAAAATGCCAGAGACATGAAAAATACATTCGCAATTACAATTGAATATGTTTTCCAACCAAATATCTTTCCAAACAAAGCATAAACAGATACCGTTCCAAAACCATGAGCGCCAAAAGATAAGTATTTTGGCAGAACCTCATTCATACTGTAGCAACCAAAATTAAAACCTTTCTGACTAAACGACAATACTTCATGCCAATAAGCCAGTTCATCCGACCAACAAGGCACAGAGCTAAACACAGAATGATGTACTAAAACTTTGGTGGTAATAAACAATACTATCCAGGGAGAAACAATGAGTAAAAGACTAAGAAATAATCGTGATTTATTCAATGTATAAGTTTCATGTTTACCTGAGATATTCATTCTTCTGCGATGCGATGATGTGATAATATGATGATGTGATGATGTGATGATGTAATGATGTAGTAATGTGATGATTTGATGATTATTATCCTACCCACTACTTAATCTTACTGCTTACTGCTTACTGCTTTCAAAACCGTTGCACCCCACGAATATCCGACACCAAAACCTGCAATCAGTATATTTCCTTTTAATTTATCTTCTTTTTGAGCTTCACACAGGGCGATAGGGATAGTAGATGAGACAGTATTGCCAACCTTTTCAAGGAAAAAGTAAAATTTATCCTGTTCAATCTCAATCAATTTTCTCAAATAATTCATCATGTACTTATTGGCCTGATGAAACACAAATAAATCTATATCATCTTTGGATAGTTCATTTTTCGCCAATACTTCATCTACCAGAACAGGTACAGCTTCGGAAGTAAAATTAAAGATTCTTCCTCCATTCATATACAAATAGTCGGAAGAACTTGGATTTCCCTCTTCATCAAAAGTCAATTCATTCAAGTCTTTCGAGTGACGTGCTCCTCCATTTTTGACTATCAGATTCTCGGCTCCACGACCATCAGTACCAAGGCTGAAGTTTTCAATAGATGCAAAACCATCGGTTGAAATCAATGTTGCTGCCGAAGCATCTCCAAAGATGGTTCGGTTTCCTTTATCAGTAGGGTGAATGTGTTTCGAATACGTTTCAGCAGTAAGCAACAATACATTCTTAGCAATTCCGCCGGCTATCAGACCCTTGGCCAATGATAGCCCGTATACAAAACCCGAACAACCCAGATTAAAATCTAACGCACCGCACGAAGTGGACAAGCCCAACCGATTTTGAATCAAACAGGCAGAAGTTGGCAAGTAATAATCGGGACTTTGCGTACAAAGAAGAATAAAGTCAATTGTTGAACGGTCAATAGCATGCTCTACAAAAAGCTTTTCGGCTGCTTGAGTTGCCATATCCGCAGCTGTTTCATTATCCGAAGCTATATGTCGCTCCTGTATACCTACTTTTCCTGCAATTTTTTCTGTAGTCCACTCCGGAAATTCCTTTACCAAATCCTCGGTAGTAACTACTTTCTCCGGTAAAAAGTAGGATATAGCTTTTATATATGATTTCATGATTTGTTGTTGTTTTTATAGTTCTACGTTAATGTATATGATTTACTTACTGAACTTGTTCCATTCAGAGTAAGAAAATCACAAAAACCAATTCTAAACGGGGTTATAGTCATTTTTTATTTAAGGAAAAACGTCGTACTAGTACGAACGAGCTTTGCAAACCAAAAACATTCAGTCGTACTAGTACGAATGAGCTTTGCAGACCGAAAACGTTCAGTCGTACTAGTACTACGAAATTAAACTTCGTTTTTTTAAATAATTTCCTGACTCCAAAGGAAATTTAAGTTGCCTCGTTTATAATTTATATCAGGATGCTATCCAATGCCCCTTTTAAAACACTTTCTATTGCAACGTATAGCCTCCATCAATGAGTAAACTTGTACCTGTCATCCATTGAGTTGCATCCGACAATAAGTACGTAGCTGCATAAGCCACTTCTTCGGGCTTACCGTAACGTTTTAGTGGATATTTCAATCTGTCTTTCTCCAGTTCTTCTTCG
>JAATGT010000012.1 GCA_015654525.1 Bacteroidales bacterium | reverse complement strand
CTAATTTCAAAAAGTGCCCCGAACCAGACTTATCCAAGGAATGCGGCTTCCAAGAAATAACAGGTTTCTTATGCGCTATTTCTCTTTGCAAAGTTATCTGTTATCATGTTGGAGTGTTCAACGCTCCCCAAAACTTATCCCAAACTCAGGTTACTAATAACGTCTTATTAATTGAAAAAACCGTCAAGGACTAACTTTGCAACTTAGTTGCACTTTCATTTTCCGTATTTTTGCGACAGATAAAAAATATATGAAAAGCCTTAGGGTTTGTAAGTGAAACAATATAATGTCGTATTTATTTCTAAAAAATAATGTCGCACCTACGGAGCTTTGTTATCCTTAAACAACAATTGAATCTACCATACTATCGCCACTACGTGGCTAAGACTAGGTACGTAGTACCGACATTATGGTAGAATTATATAGGAGTTCGAATTCAATAAGCTCCGTAGGTGCGACATTATTGGTAAAATTAAAGAATCACAAATACGACATTATTTAATTTCTATTACATAGTATAAGTAATCAGAGCGAATATAATGTACCATTTTAATTTCTCAAAGACGATACTATTTAGTCTGCTGAAAAACTCAGGTAGTTTTTTTATTAGATTACGGTGCGCTGCACCTTAAACTTATCCGTGAAAAATTTCTACAAAGATTCCGCCACTATGTGGCTTTGTTAAGGTGCAGCGCACCGTAATATTTGTAGCAAGAGTAGCAATTCAGCATATTAAAGGTGCAGCGCACCGTGATATCATATGCAAAGAAATTAAGAGGTTAATTGCTAAAACCTTGCATATTGAAAAGCTAAATATGACATTATATACGCTCACTTACTTTATTCTGATATAAAACGAAACGCAAATTAGATATGAAAAAATATAAGCTAAACAAGTTGGATTGTGCATCATGTGCATCTAAGATAGAAAACAGCCTGTCGAAACTGGAGGAAGTAAAATCAGTAACGGTGAATTTTGCAAATGCCACCATGACTATCGATACAGATAATATCGAAAAAGTAAAAGCCCGCATTAAAGCCATTGAGCCGGAAGTGGAAGTACAGGACATTGATAAAGAAACAAAACTGGTTTCGGTAAACGAACTTGTCGAAAATAGAGGAACAATCATCAAAGCAGCTTCTGCCCTGGTTTTACTGCTTATCGGGTTGTTATTTGAAGAAAAACTACACAATACTCCATTTCAACTGGCTGAATATGCTGTATTTGTTAGCGCCTACCTCATTGTGGGTTGGAATGTAATAGCCACAGCAGTAAAAAATATCTTCAGAGGGCAATTTTTCGATGAGCAGTTCCTGATGGCCATAGCCACACTGGGAGCTTTTGCCATTCATCAAATGCCCGAAGCGGTGGCAGTGATGTTGTTTTATGTAACCGGTGAATTGTTTCAGGATATTGCAGTGGGGCGTTCGCGCAAATCCATCAAATCGCTGCTGGAAATTAAACCCGACTATGCCAATCTGAAATCGGGTGCGGAAGTTGTCCGGGTTTCTCCCGAAGAAGTAAAGATTGGAGACACCATCATCGTTAAGCCGGGCGAAAAAGTACCACTCGACGGAACGATACTCAACGGAACTTCGTTTGTGAATACTGCAGCACTGACAGGCGAAAGCGTTCCCCGAAAAGTAACGGAAAACGATGAAGTCATGGCGGGAATGATTAATCAGTCCGGCTTACTCACCGTCAGAGTCGATAAGTTATTCGGAGAATCGTCTATCTCAAAAATTCTTGAACTGGTAGAAAACGCCACTTCACAAAAAGCTAAAACCGAGAAATTCATTAGCACTTTTGCGCGATATTATACGCCCGTAGTAGTTATTGGTGCATTGCTGTTAGCCGTATTGCCCCCACTCTTATTTAGTGGACAAACGTTTGACGATTGGATTTATCGAGCCTTGGTGGTACTGGTTATTTCATGTCCTTGCGCATTGGTTATCAGCATTCCGTTGGGTTATTTTGGCGGAGTAGGCTTAGCGGCCCGAAAAGGAATTCTGGTAAAAGGCTCCAATTTTCTGGATGCACTGACACAGGTTACTACGGTGGTGTTCGACAAAACCGGAACACTTACAAAAGGAGAATTTAAAGTTACGGAGG
Source organism: Bacteroidales bacterium (assembly GCA_015654525.1). Lineage (GTDB taxonomy): Bacteria > Bacteroidota > Bacteroidia > Bacteroidales > Paludibacteraceae > Paludibacter. The sequence continues at coordinate 1,408 of JAATGT010000012.1, read as the reverse complement.
TGGTTACGTCCAACGGTTTTTCCAAAGACGAAATTCTGGAATATGCCGCTTATGCCGAGGCTAATTCCAATCATCCGGTAGCACAATCCATCACTGTTGCGTATCCGGGTAAAATTGATCTCGCCAGAATTACACAAACCGAAGAAATATCCGGGCAAGGAATGAAAGCCGTTGTGGATGCTAAAACAATATTTGCCGGCAACGATAAGATGTTGCATGCCGAAAACGTAGAGCATTCGGTTTGTCATGTTAACGGAACGGTGGTGCACGTGACCATTGATCATGTTTATGCCGGCTATATCATTATTTCCGACAGCCTGAAAGACGATGCCATTCAGGCCATTGAAAATCTAAAAGCAAAGAATATCAAAACCGTAATGCTTACCGGCGACAATCAATATGCTGCACAAGCCATTGCCGAAAGATTGGATATCGATGGCTTTTACTATGAACTGTTGCCGGAAGATAAAGTAAAACACATCGAACAATTAATCGAAGAAAATAAAGGCGGTAAAGTTGCCTTTGTGGGCGACGGAATAAATGATGCTCCGGTAATTGCCCGTGCCGATGTGGGCATAGCCATGGGAGCACTTGGGTCCGACGCAGCCATTGAAACAGCCGATGTAGTGCTGATGACCGATTCGCCATCCAAAGTATCCCTGGCCATTGACGTGGCAAAAATAACCAGAAACATTGTTTGGCAGAATATTTATTTTGCCATGGGTATAAAACTGATTTTCATTTTACTTGGCGTACTGGGTATTGCCACCATGTGGGAAGCTGTGTTTGGAGATATGGGCGTTGCGCTGATTGCAATTTTTAATGCGCTGAGGATATTAAAAAAGTAGTTACAAGTTAATAGTTACGAGTTACAAGGCTATTCAGGTCTAAAGACCGCAATAATTTTGGGAAGACTGCAATAATTCTGCGGAGACCACAATAATTTTGGAGAAGGCCGCAATAATTCTGCGGAAGCCGCAATAATTGTGGAGAAGACTGCAATAAAACTGGAGAAGGCCGCAATAATTCTGCGGAGACCGCAATAATTGTGGAGAAGCTCGCAATAATTTTGCGGAGGTCACTAAAAAACTGCGGAGACTGCAATAATTCTGCGAAGGCCTCAATAAAATTGGAGAAGGTCGCAATAATCTTGCGGAGGCTGCTAAACACCTGAAAAGTCAAACTGAAAATCAAAAACACCAACCATAAAATAAAACAAACTGAAATTAAATATAAAATTCATTAACTGTGTTTTCGAATATAAATAAAAGTTTTTAGATTTGCAACATCTAAGTAATGGTCAAAATATAATGTCGTATTTTATGCCGAAGTTATTCAACACAAACGACAAGCGTTCTTTGAGATTCTGAAAGCAGAGATAAGCATCAAGAGGTATCCAATTATACTT
>JAATGT010000226.1 GCA_015654525.1 Bacteroidales bacterium | reverse complement strand
GGCAGTATTTCATTTCTTATTGTATCTTTGTCAAGTACTTGGTACACCATGAAGGGAATGTTATTGTTGTTTTGTCGCATACAAAACGTTCCCTTCTTTTTTTATATTGTAATACCCCCTCAAAAAGTCAAGACGACTTCAATAATAAAGAAGAAAGGTGCATCACCTTTAATGGAGTTTCTAAAAAAAAAGATTATACCATCTATATTTGTCTTTAATTGTCCGGAAAAACTGTATTTATTACAGGATAACTTCAGTCGATTTTTTTTTCTGAAAGGCTTCCATCAGACCCCGATTATTGATTTTAGAGCCTTTTTTTGGACGAAAATCAATAAAAAACAAAAATAATACACTGAAAATTTGGCTCGTACCTACATGTTTTTGTTATTTTGCACCCGATTTGTACCATCGTACACTTAACTAAAAGAAAGTATGTCCAAAAATCTTGTCATTGTAGAGTCACCGGCTAAAGCCAAAACGATAGAAAAATTCCTCGGATCCGATTATCATGTTATGTCCAGTTTCGGACATATTCGGGATCTAGCAGAGAAAGGAATCGGTATAGATTTCGAAAATAACTACGAACCGCAATACGTGGTTTCTACCGATAAGAAAAAGCTGGTCTCGGAACTTAAAAAAGCAAGTAAGGAAGCGGAAACGGTTTGGCTTGCTTCCGATGAGGACCGCGAGGGAGAAGCTATCGCCTGGCATCTATACGAAGAACTGAAACTTAAGAAGGATAATACCCGTCGGATTGTTTTTCATGAAATTACCAAAGATGCTATCCTTCATGCAATAGAAACTCCTCGTGATATTGATGTAAATCTGGTGGATGCCCAACAAGCTCGTCGTGTGCTGGATCGCATTGTGGGTTTCGAGCTTTCACCTATTTTGTGGCGCAAAGTTCGTCCATCTCTTTCTGCAGGGCGCGTGCAGTCGGTAGCTGTACGTCTGATTGTTGAACGTGAGCGGGAAATCAACCAGTTTGTTCCCGAAGCATCTTATCGTGTTAACGCTTTATTCTCCTCGATAGACAGTGCTGGAAAAGCAGTGGAACTTAAGGCTGAATTACCTCAACGTTTTGCAACTAAAGCGGAAGCCCTGGCTTTCCTTGATACTTGCAAAAGTGCGGAGTTTAGTGTTGATAATATCGTAACAAAGCCGGCAAAGAAATCGCCGGCACCACCTTTTACGACTTCCACACTGCAGCAAGAAGCTGCTCGTAAGCTTGGTTTCTCAGTCGCTCAAACGATGCAGGTAGCACAGCGTCTGTACGAGGCAGGAAAAATAACCTATATGCGTACTGATTCGGTGAATTTGTCCGATTTAGCATTAGGAACTTCGAAAGCTGAAATTATCAGTATGGCTGGGCAGAAATATGTACATACTCGTCAGTTTAATACTAAAACTAAAGGGGCTCAGGAAGCTCATGAGGCCATTCGACCTACTTATATGAGCGCTCATACGGTGGAGGGATCGTCACAAGAAAAACGCTTGTATGAATTAATTTGGAAACGTACCATTGCTTCTCAAATGTCGGATGCCGAGTTGGAGAAAACCTCGATCTATATAAGTGTTTCAGGTAGTTCTCTCCAGTTTGTTGCTTCAGGTGAGGTTATTGTATTCGACGGTTTCCTGAAAGTGTATATGGAATCGACTGACGATGAAGCTGATGTTGAAAACGAATCATTATTGCCGGCTATGAAAAACGGCGAAAAGCTTAGCTCTATCGAAATTATTGCTCAGGAACGTTTCTCACAGAAACCTCCACGCTATGGTGAAGCCAGTTTGGTACGTAAAATGGAAGAACTGGGCATTGGTCGTCCTTCTACTTATGCACCTACAATATCGACCATTCAAAATCGTTCGTATGTTGAGAAAGGCGATCGTCCGGCAGATAAACGCGATAGTAATGTACTGAAATTAAAAGATGGAAAGGTTACTGATCAGATTAAGAGCGAAAATACTGGTGCCGAAAAATCAAAACTGTTCCCTACTGACATAGGTACGGTGGTAAATGATTTCTTAACCGGATATTTTCCGGATATCCTGAACTATAATTTCACTGCGGATGTTGAACAGGAATTCGATAGTATTGCTGATGGAAAAATAAAATGGACAAAATCTATTGATAAATTCTACAAAAAATTTCATCCGATTGTAGAAGATACGATGAAAAATTCCGAACGTCAGGTTGGCGAACGTATTTTGGGAGTCGATCCGAAAAGCGGACGACAACTTTCGGTGAAAATCGGAAAGTACGGACCCTTAGCTCAAATCGGAACCGTGGAAGAGGAAGAAAAACCTGTTTTTGCTTCTTTACGTCGGGATCAGTCCATTGAAAGTATTACGTTTGAAGAGGCATTGGAACTATTTAAGTTACCTCGTCAACTTGGTGAATATGAAGATAAGGTAATGACGGTGGCTATCGGTCGTTTCGGACCTTATATTCGTCACGATGGATCTTTTTATTCGTTACCAAAAACAGACGATCCAATGGATGTCTCAACGGAACGTGCCATTGAAATTATTGAGGAGAAACGTGAAGTTGAGAGAAATAAAGTGATTCAGACTTTGGGCAAAAATGGGGAAATACAAGTCCTGAATGGACGTTTTGGACCCTATTTCACGTTTGAAAAGGTGAATTATAAGATTTTTCCAAAAGGAACAGATCCTACTACATTGACTCTTGAAAGATGTCAGGAGTTGATCGCCGCTCAGCCGGAAGCTGCGAATAAAAAGAAACCTTTCGGACGAAAAGCCACTGCTTCCAAAACAGAAAAAAAAGCGAAAGTCGAGCCAAAAGCAAAGTCTAAAACAAAACCAAAAGCCAAGGCAGCAACAAAAAAATAATGTTAGCTTCGTGTTATTAGTTATACGATATTAGTTCTTTGGGCGTTATTAGTCTTTGAAACTATCTGTATAACGTTAACATTTTATAAATAATAACTTAGTCGGTACAGTTTGCTGTAAATGACTATTAATAATAAAAACATAATGAAAAAGCTATTTCTATTATCAGCATTGCTTGTAATTAGTCTGATGGCTAAAGCTCAAGCACCACTCAATCTTTCTGAAGGTGAGTCCACCCTAGTATATTCATTGCCTAAAACGGTGTTTTGCATTGAGGTAGAAACTGAAAAAGTAACTCAAAAGCCGGGTGTGTTCTACCGCTACTCCGAACGTTATCTGGCTACCAATAAAGTTATAACTGAAGAAAAAACAAATTACAGAGTAAAAAGTATTCAAGTCAAAACCCGCGCTATTCCCGATCCGGCACGTACTTATGCCTTTGTTCCCGGAAGTGGTAAAGCCAGTAAACTATCGGTGAATTTTCAGGGAATTCTGTGTGGTGTGAATGTCCCCAGTGAAGCTGAAAAGCCTTCGTCGCAAGTTGCCAGTTCTGTTCTGGCAGATAGCCCGCAAACTAACGCTTTACTTCCTTTAGGTGAAGAATATATGATGGCAGGTTCTCAGGCTAAACTGGCTGAAGGAGCTGCAAAGCAGATTTATCGGATTCGTGAGAGCCGCTTGGGTTTGTTGACGGCTGACGTTGATAAACTTCCTGCAGATGGTGATTCTTTTAAATCGATGTTGGCTGGACTGAATAAGATGGAAGCAGAGCTTACGGAACTTTTTGTGGGAAAAACAACTACTGAAACGCAAACACAAACTTTGTATTTAACGCCGTCTGCTGCGATTTCCAATGAAGTTTTGTTTCGCTTATCGGCATTGAAAGGACTTGTCCCTGCAGACGATTTGAGTGGCGCTCCTTATTATATTAGCGTGGTTCCGGCAACTGTTGGTGTGGGTGCGAAATCAAAATCAGATAAAAATGAATTGTATTACGTTTTGCCAGCTTCTACTCAACTGTCAATAGGCGATGGAGTAAATACAATTTATAGTAATCAGTATTTTGTTCCGCAATTTGGTAAGATTGTGGCTATTCCTGAGAGCACGTTCAAACAAGCTAACGTTAAAGTTCAAGTTGACAGCCAAACCGGACGCCTGTTAAGCGTAGAATAAATCGATTACTTGATTTTAATATAAAAGAAGAGAGAGCATTCCCTGTTTTAGGAATGCTCTCTCTTCTTTTATATTAAACTTTTAGAAGCGTTTCTTTACCAACACTTTTAATCCGTCGGCTATTGTTTTCACCTCTATTTCTTTACCTTCTTCGTAAGGTTCGCCATCATAATGAAATGGACCAGCCTCTTCGCGCTTGAGCGATATAGAGTCAGCACGCAGAGTTGTTACGAACAGATCTTTGTCGATGGTTTTTGCAAAAAGCTGTAATGCCAGAGTTGGAATAGCAATGATTGGGAAGTTACTCATAATAGATATGTCAATCTTTCCATCCTGTACGCTTGCTTGTGGGGCAATGTAAGCGTTGTTTCCCCATTGCGAAGCATTGGCAAACGTCAATACAAAGGCTTTTGCTTTTAGATCTATGCCATCACCTTTTAAGTAATAATTTTGGGATTTATAGCTAAAATATCCGGTGATAATTTTCTCTATATAGCTCATGATACCTCTTTTTTTGCCTTTCGCGAATTCGGTGCTTACATAGGCATCGAAGCCAGTGCCACAAGTACAAAAAAAAGGACGCTCATTTACGAGTCCGTAATCCATAAAGATAGGCTCGGAATGGTTAAGCTGCTGAATGGCCTTTTTTACATTCATAGGAATGCCCAGATGTCGAGCTAAACCATTGCCGGAACCAATGGGGATGATCCCCAGTGAAGCATTTGTGTGTACAAGCGAGCGTGCAATTTCATTCACGGTTCCATCTCCACCGACAGCCACAACGATATCAAAGTCTTTTTCTACAAAACTTTTGGCTAATTCGGTTCCGTGCCCCCTGTATTTTGTTTCCACAATTTCAGGGTCAAACAACCTTGCGTCTAATCCTTTTTTTATCATAGCTGGCAAATCTTCCTTTTTGCCTATTCCAGAAAACGGGTTGATTATAAAGGCTATTCTCTTTTTCATGGTGTTTTTTAGTCCTGTAAAAAATTAGTTTGCGAAATTACAACTAATTTATCAATTCTCAAAAAGTAGGTGCTAAGTACTATTGTTTTAGATATTCGGTTTCCTCTGATGATAGATTTATGAAAATCTGTTGTTTTATATACAAAAAGAACTATCCATCTTAACGCTTTGTTGTATATTTGCATAAAAGTTATTCATAACAAAGAATTTTAGATCACTTAAACTTTTGGGTAATGTCAAAGAAAAAGAAAACCTCAGCATCCAGTACACGAATTAATAAAAAAGAGCTTGTACGAAATATCATAAATGTTTTCAATGAGAACACTGAAAAAACATTTAATTACAAACAGATATCGACCTTACTTAATGTAAAATCTGAATCGCAACGGGTTTTTATTAACCAGTTGCTGTATGAATTGTTGGATGAGGATTTTCTGGTTGAGATATCGAAAGGTAAGTTTAAAGTCAATTCCCGAGGAGGCTATATCGAAGGTACAATTGACCGTCAGGGCGTGAAAACTTTTTTGATCCCCGATGATGGCGGTGAACTTGTCTTTATTCCTGAACGAAAAACGAATCATGCTTTGCTGAATGACAAGGTGAAAGTTTTTTTGTATGCGCATCGTAAAGGGCAGCAACCCGAAGGCGAAGTGGTTGAAGTGATAAAAAGAGCTCGTGAAACTTTTGTCGGTATTTTGGATGTTTCGGATAGCTATGCTTTCCTGACTCTGGATAATAGAGTAATGGTGAACGATATATTTATCCCTAAAAATAAATTAAAGGGTGGTAAGTCCGGGCAAAAAGCTGTAGTGAAACTGCTTGGTTGGGAGCCGAATGCAAAAAACCCTGTCGGTGAAGTGATCGATATTCTCGGAGATAAAGGTGATAATACGGCTGAGATGCATGCTATTCTAGCTGAATTTGGGTTGCCATATAAATATCCCGAAGAAGTGGAAGCTGCTGCTGAAAAAATTGATGCCGGAATTACTCCTGAAGAAGTTGCTAAACGTATTGATATGCGCAAGGTGACTACTTTCACAGTTGATCCACGCGATGCTAAGGATTTTGATGATGCTTTGTCTCTTCGAAAGCTTGATAATGGACTTTGGGAAGTAGGTGTTCACATTGCTGATGTGACTCATTATGTTCGTCCTGACAGTATCATTGAACAGGAAGGCCAACAACGTGCTACGTCTGTCTATCTGGTTGATAGAACTATCCCTATGTTGCCGGAGCACTTATCGAATGGTATTTGCTCTCTTCGACCCAATGAGGATAAACTTACTTATTCCGTTATTTTTAAAATAAATGACAAAGCCGAGATTCAGCATTACGAAATAGCCAAAACGGTAACCTGTAGCGACCGGCGTTTTACTTACGAAGAAGCGCAAGCAGTTATTGAAACAGGAGAAGGCGATTATAAAGAGGAAATCCTGACGCTTGATGGATTAGCAAAGATTCTTAGACAAAAACGTTTTGAGAATGGAGCTATTGCATTTGATCGGGTAGAGGTTCGCTTTGAAATAGATGAAAAGGGAAAACCCACTTCGGTATTTTTCAAAGAACAAAAAGACGCTAATAAGATGATTGAGGAGTTTATGTTGTTGGCAAATAAAACGGTGGCAACGCACATTGGTCGCCCGGGTCGTGGACAAAAGGCAAAAACCTTTGTCTATCGTATTCACGATGTTCCCAATCCTGATAAATTAAATAATTTTGCGGTCTTCATCAAACGTTTTGGCTATAATCTGAAAACATCGGGAAAACAAACTGCTATTTCAAGTTCTATCAATCATCTGCTGGATGAAGTTCAAGGCAAAAAAGAGCAAAATCTCATAGAAACCTTAGCCATTCGCTCTATGGCCAAAGCCATTTATTCCACTGCCAACATGGGGCATTATGGGCTGGCATTTGAGTTTTACACACACTTTACTTCTCCAATTCGGCGCTATCCGGATATGATGGTGCATCGATTGTTGGAAAAATATGCCGTCGGTGGTCGCAGTGTCAGCGCTTCGGAATATGAAGAGTATTGTCAGCATAGTTCGGATATGGAACAATTGGCCTCGAATGCCGAGCGTGCTTCTATTAAGTATAAACAAGTGGAGTTTATGTCCGATCGGTTAGGTCAGGTGTTCGATGGAGTAATTTCCGGTGTTACCGAATGGGGAATTTATGTAGAATTGGTAGAGAATAAATGTGAAGGTATGATTCCAATTCGCGATTTGGATGATGACTACTACACATTCGATGATAAGAATTACTGTTTAGTTGGCCGTCGGTTCCATAAGAAGTATCAATTAGGCGATGAAATAACGGTAAAAGTCGCAAAAGCTAATCTCGATAAGAAGCAACTTGACTTTGTTCTGGCTTAGCAGTAATTCTTCCTCTGAAAAATTAATCTAGCGTAAAACTCAGTATATTAGATATATATAGTTTCAATTGAAATTTAGTTTTTATGAATCTCTTTTTTTTGTAGAAAAAAATGATTTTTCTCTTTGGTTGAATGAAAAAATACCCTATCTTTGCACTCGCTAAAGAAAAATAATGGCTGCGTAGCTCAACTGAATAGAGTACCACACTACGGATGTGGGGGTTACAGGTTTGAATCCTGTCGCGGTCACAAAAGAAACCTCAGTAAACAATGTTTACTGAGGTTTCTTTTTTTCTATTCTGATTAATGACTTTTATTATCCTTCTCCTCTGTTGTATAAAAACCGTTTTTTATGAATTCTTACATGTCAAATCTTTCTATATTTTCATTCCTTTTTGATAGTAGCCGGTTTTAAATTGAAACTATTTGTGAATTTTATGTGATTTTTTATGTGTTTTTGATTTTTAATCGTCGCTTTTCTCTCTTTCAAACGTTAAATATGAGCTCGACTGAAAAAAAAGTTCTATTAAATTTTTTCATTTTGCTTTGTTTACAATTTTTTGGATGATATTTATTTTTATATCTATTCGTGTTTTTGTATGCTTATTATCAATGACATATATAATGCTTTGATCCTTAAAATATGTTTTTTAAAGTCCATTTTTATGATGAAATACGTTGCTTGCCTACATTTTGATACGAAAGTTCTGTATATTTTTCCTATTTGTCAACAAAAACGCTTGTTTTTTAATTATTAATCCTTTATTTTTGCAAACTGTTTAAAGAAGGTTATTGAAAAAAAACGCAAATTAAAGAAGATTAATAAACAAAATGTTGAATTTATGAGAAAACTAACGTTCTTATTGACCTGCCTGTTTTTGGTAGGTGTGGGTTTGGTTAATGCTCAATCAAAATCTGTTTCTGGAAAGGTGTTTTCCGCAGATGATGGGCAACCTGTTATTGGCGCAACTGTCAAGGTTAGAGGTACGAGTCAAGGTACTGTGACGAATACAGATGGTGAATTTAGAATTATTCTCCAGGGAAATGCAAAAGATTTAGTCATTTCTTATGTGGGAATGAAAACGGTCGAAGTTGAGGCAAAGACTAATCTGGTTGTAAAACTAGAATCTGATTCAAAACAAATTGATGAGGTTATAGTTGTTGCCTATGGAAAAGCAAAGAAAACTTCATTTACAGGTTCTGCATCGACTCTGTCTTCAAAAGCAATAGAAAAAAGGGCAATTAGCACAATATCTTCAGCTCTTGAAGGAAATACATCAGGTGTTCAGGTAACTTCTGCTTTGGGTCAGCCTGGAAGCGATGCTTCTATACGCATTAGAGGATTTGGCTCTGTTAATGCATCTAATGATCCACTTTATGTTGTTGATGGTGCCGTTTACAACGGTAGGCTTTCTGATTTGAATACTTCCGACATTGAATCTGTTACGATATTGAAAGATGCAGCATCTACTTCATTGTATGGATCAAGTGCAGGAAATGGAGTGCTTCTTATCACAACTAAAAAAGCAGTATCTGCTGCAGAAGTAACTCTAAACGTGTCGCATGGATGGTCAACCAGAGCCTATAAAGATTATTCTACTGTTGGTGTCTACGACTACTACCCATTGCAATGGCAAATGTTGAAAAATTCTTATATTTCTGCGGGGAAAGATGCTACAACTGCTGCAGCTTTGGCTTCGGGTTTAAAATCAACTACTGGAAGTGATGGTATTTATGATAAACTAAAATACAACCCTTATTCAGGAATTGCAGATGATGCGATTGTTGGCACTAATGGCTTATTAAATTCAAGTGCTACTTCATTGAAATGGGGCGATGATTTGGATTGGGCCAGTCAAGCTTACAGAACAGGACAACGCCAAGAGTATTCATTGGGATATAGTAGTAGAACAGATAAAAGTGATACTTATGCTTCAATTGGGTATTTGAACGACAAGGGATATATGATAAAAACAGATTTTGAAAGATATACAGGTCGCGTTAATTATAATATCTACCCTGTCAAGTGGTTTAAAGCTGGTGTAAATGTAGGATTGGGACGCAATATATCTAACTATTCAACAGCTACATCAGACAATTCTAGTGCCTATTCCAATTTAACTCGTTTTGTTAGAAACATGGCTCCTATCTATCCAATTCATAAACACGACTTAACAACAGGTGCATATCTTAATTCAGCTGGTGTCGCAACAACAAATCCGTCTGAATATGTTTATGATTACGACGGCACTCGTTTGTCTGACTCAGGGCGCGATGCTGTAGTGGAAACTTTGTGGAATTCACGAAAGTCTGTACGTGGAAATACAAATGGACGTAGTTACATTACAATTACTCCTATGAAGGATCTTGAAGTTACAGCTAATTACGCACTAGATTTGAGTGACTTACGCCAATCGGAGTATGAAAATCCGTACGTAGGTGACGGTACGGCAGGTCCAGCTCGTTTAAGTATAACTTCAACCCGTTCAACCACACAAACATTTAATCAGTTAGTTTCGTATAATAAAAAATGGAATAAGCATTCATTCGACGCTCTTCTTGGGCATGAAAATTATAAGTATGGCTATGAGTATTTCTATTCGATGAAAACAAACGAAATTGTTTCTGGCGTTACAGAATTTGGCAACTTTGTTAGTATTAGTGATGTAACATCCTATACTAATGCTTATACAAAAGAAGGATATTTTGGGCGGTTGAATTACGGCTATAATAATAGATATTATGGTACATTTTCTTATCGTCATGATGGTAGTTCTCGTTTTTCGAAAGAAAATCGCTGGGGAGATTTTGCATCTTTTGGCGCAAGTTGGAGGATCAACGAAGAATCTTTTGTAAAAAATATTAATTGGATAGATAACCTGAAGTTAAGAGCTTCGTATGGAGAGACAGGTAACGATGCAATTCTTGATGCTGATGGATACAACAATTATTATCCATATCAAACTCTTTATGATTTGGGATTGAATAATGGTTCTGAGGCCGGGGCATATTTCTCATCGTTAGCAAATAAAGATCTTAAATGGGAAACACAAGTGTCTAAAGATGTTGCTATTGAGTTTGGATTCTTGAAAAAGGTAACAGGTACTATTGAATTGTTCCGTAAAGAATCCAAGAATTTGCTGTTTGATGTGGCGATGGCAACATCAACAGGTGTTGCATCGTTAACTCAAAATATAGGGAAAGTCCAAAATCAAGGTGCTGAAATAGAATTGAATGTAGAGGTTTTCAAGAATAAAGACTGGTCAGTTTTTGTTGGTGGAAATGCCACATTCCTCCAGAATAAAATTTTGAGACTACCTGATGCGAATCGCTCTAACGGAATTGTATCAGGTAGTAAGAAATTAATGGAAGGTCACTCTATGTATGATTTCTGGCTAAGACAATGGTACGGTGTAGATAGTAATACAGGTAATGGGTTATATTATCTAGATACAGATGCTTACAATGCAGATAAAGGAACGTTGACCTCTACAGTTCAGAGTACAATTGTTACCGGCGCGAATGGAGAAAAGCTGACAAATTCATATTTATATGCAAAATACGACTATAGTGGATCTGCTCTCCCTGATGTGTACGGTGGTTTCAATGCAAGTGTATCATACAAAGGTTTTGATTTGGGAGCTTTGTTTTCCTATTCGCTTGGATCTAAAGTCCTTGATTTGAATTATGCATCTTTAATGAGCGTGTCTAGCTATGGAGCAGGTATGAGCACAGACCTTGAGAGGGCTTGGCAAAAAGTCGGTGACGTAACGGATGTGCCACGTCTTGATAATAATTCGACACACGCTACAAGTATCGGCGCGTCATATTCTACCCGATGGTTGGTAAGTGGTGATTATTTGAATTTTAAGTCTTTAACTCTTGGGTATACTGTGCCTGCTAAATTATTAAAGTCTTTACAGCTGAAAAGTACTCGTTTAAGTCTAACGGCTGAAAATCTCTTCTTGCTCTCTGCTCGTCAGGGATTAAATCCACAGGGGCAATACAGTGGTGTAACTTATAATGAGTATTTACCATCGAGGACATACAGTATTAGTTTAAAAGTAACATTCTAATTAATGAGCTAGCAATATGAAATATTTCAAATATGTAATTTTAGGATTGTTGGGTTTTACTCTTCTCTCAACATCAAGCTGTTCAGATAGCTATCTTGATACAGCTCCGTCGCAATCAGTATCTGCAGGAACTATAAGTAGTACTGTTGATGGGCTCTATTTAGCGTTGAACGGTATTCATCGCAAGATGGTATCTCAAGATCTTGAGATACAAGGTATGGGTGGTGAGCCCGGTTTTATGTTTTCCAGAGAAGCTCATGGAGATGATATGACTTGGGCGAGCAATACTTGGTTGAAAACACATCTTAACTGGGCAATAAATACGGATGGAAGCTCTGTTTATAATGCAGGCGTTTGGAGAACTTATTATCAGTTTATACTTAATGCTAACATGATTCTGGAGGGGTTGGAAGTCGTTGATAAAAGTAAGGCATCCGATGCAGAGTTGGCTGAACGTATCAAAGGTGAATGTTTGTGTATTCGTGCATGGGCTCATTTTCAGTTGGTTCAGTATTATGCAAAAGCGTATGTAGCTGGACAAACCAATACTCAATTAGGAGTGCCCTACAAAGAAAGTTCTTCTACCGTAAATATGGCACGTAATACAGTGGAAGAAGTGTACACAAAGATTAATGCCGATCTAGATTTGGCTACAACCTTGCTTGAAGGTTATGAGCCGAATGACATCAATCATTACACTGAAAAAGTAGCTTGGGGCCTTAAAGCACGTGTGGCATTAACTCAACAAGATTACAAAAATGCGGGTGCTTATGCTGCAAAAGCAATTAGTATTGCAGAAAGCGAAGGCTTTGTTATGATGACAGCAAGTCAGGTTACTAATGGATTTGCTGATATTACAACAAATACAAAGGACGCAATGTATGCGGCTATGACTTTGGATGATCAGACGGTCTATTTTTACTCATTTTATGCGTACATGTCATGGAACTTTAACGCATCAGCCATACGCGGAGGGGTGAAATGTATCAATCAGGCTACTTATAATAAAATGTCAGCTACTGATGTTCGTCGAGCATGGTGGGATCCTACTGGCACTGCTAGTGTTCCTACTACTTCTTATGTAAAAGCAAAATATCAAAATCGTAAATTTACAGCTCGCTCTACAGCTGATCCAGTTGGGGATGTTGCATTCATGCGTCTGTCAGAAATGTATTTGATTGCTGCCGAAGGGTATGCTCGTGCAGGTATGAATACTGAAGCTAAGACTTATTTCTTGAAGTTTGTTGCTCAACGGGATCCAAGTTATGTTGATAAAGGTAATGCCAATACAGCTTTAGCAGATGAGATTATGATTCATCGTCGTATTGAACTATGGGGTGAAGGTTTTAGATGGTTTGATTTAAAACGTTTGAATCTACCGTGTAATCGTGATGGTTCTAACTTTCAGATAACTTTCTGTGGCTTTCTAGTTAAAGCACAAACAGAAAATGGTTGGTACTATGAGATACCAAAAGCGGAAACTGACAATAATCCTTTGATGGTAAAAAACTATTAGTTCTATACTGACAATAAAAAAGGTGGCTCTCTGTTTTAGGGAGCCACTTTTGTTTTGAGGAGTAGAAATGCTCACTCTCCCTGAAGTGATGGTATTGTAACGCTAATCCTTGCTATGTAATATGTACGAATCGTTACATTGTGGCATTGAAAGTTTTATATTAATGGGAAAAGTTATAAATACGGTAGCCTGAGTTCGTAATAAGAAAACGGTTTAAAAAGGCGTTAGGAAGATGTCTATTTTTGCTGTTAAATTTCATGTTGGCGTATCGCATTCTTTCTTCTATTTTCAACACTGTTTTTAATCGTATTTTTGAAAGTTAATAATATGTAAAATAATCCCTATTCTCAGCGTACTATGCTTGGAAATCAAAAATAATATTTGTAATTTTGAAGCCAATTATTAATAACTATCACTTTATGTGTGCGGTATAGTGCTTTTAAAACTCAAAAAAGCGTCGTATTAGTACGAACGAACGAAACGAAACTGCGGTGCTCGTTCGTACTAGTACGAATGAATGAAACGAAATTGCAGCGCTCGTTCGTACTAGTACGACAATTTCGATCGGTTTTGAATAGGAATATTCAATGCTAAAACCAATAGAAACCAATTTTCTATTATATACCTTTTAGATAAGACATGATTATGCTAAAAATCAAAGATTGCCCGCTGTCTCGTTTTCAGAACAACGAACATTACAGCTTTCAGTCCGACGTAAATGGGCTGATTATTTATTTTACGGCTGCCACTTTGTTGGTTACAGCTGAGTATGCCACCTACTTCCCTTTGTTCGAAGATGAAGGGGAGGCTTTGAACTTTGTTCGAAAAAGTAGTTATTCGGAATTATTGTCGCAAGCAGATATTGTACGTGATAATACGATTAACGGAATGGATGATGCTATCAAAAGTGGATTGAAACATTTTGATGCAGCAGTGAGAGAAGCTTCCCGGAGATTGAAAATTTTACGTGATACTACCGGTGATATTGCCAAGAAAGCTTATAATAAAGAGAGTGGAGATATAGTTAGGTTGTTGGCCGATTTGAATGGTTCGTATGCAGCTGATGTGAAAACTGCCAAAATAGACGATTGGGTAACTGAGTTGGACGCCAACCAAAAAGAATTTGTGAAAACGCAGAACCATCGTTACGATGAGCTGGGTGAGAAAACCTGGTTGCGTATGAAACAAGTTCGTGTTGAGGTAGATGGAGTTTACCGGACTATTGTGGAGAAAATTAATGCTTTGATAATTGTAAACGGTGAAGCGCCTTATGTTGATTTTGTGAACAAACTCAATCAGCGTATTGATGAATATACTAATAATTTAGCCATATATAAAGGACGAACTAAAACTACAGATCCTGCACCTGAAAAATAAGGTAATATATTTCAAAAAGAAACTCCGCATGCCGATTGGCATGCGGAGTTTCTTTTTGCCTGGAATTGTAGGTTTGCAAGTGGGCAGTCATGAACCTACTCTGCAGTAAGTTGATTCTGATATAGTTTATTTGTGTTGGTTTTAAAGAATTCATTTGCTAAATCACACGATAATAAAACAGAGCCCAATTGATGTTCCTGTTGTCTGGTAAATGTTTTGTTTAAATACTGCTGCCTCATTGTGGCTTTCTGCTGAAATTCGGTTTTCTTTAGGGGCGTTTTTTTTCTCTTACCTCAATTTCCCTACTATTTGCTGATCTATCAGAGCGAATTGGTGTCAGTTTTATGCATTACAAAAGTGCGGTATTGTTTTTCTTTTTTGTCTGGCGGCTCTGTCTTATTGGTTAATGTGTCGTGGCTGCTCAGGTGGAGTGGGTTTGGTATTGTGTACGTCTGTCTGTACGAAGTCATCTCTGTTTAAGTTGTGGTTAAGCCTATAAAATGGAGTGTGTAGACCGTTCGCTAGTTAAATGTTTATTGTCATCGAAAATATTTATTGCGTTGAGCTCTTTTTCTGATTTTTTTTTACTTTCATTTGGAAATATCTTTTGTAATTTACATATGTTTTTTAATTCACACATTTCCAGTATTGTATAAAATAATGAAAACGTGAAAGTATGTTTCTATTATTAATTATTCTGTTTTTCAGTTCAATGTACTATCAATTTGATATACTATTTCTGTATATATTTACCGTTTGTCTACAAAATATGCTTGTTTTGTATCTTATTTTACGCTATTTTTGCAGTCTGATTGAATAGACATATAAAGAAGTACGCGCAAATTAAAGAAGATTAATAAACAAAATGTTGAATTTATGAGAAAACTAACGTTCTTATTGACCTGTCTCTTTTTGGTAGGAGTGGGTTTGGTTAATGCTCAATCAAAATCTGTTTCCGGAAAGGTATTTTCCGCAGATGATGGGCAACCGGTTATTGGTGCCACTGTAAAGGTTAAAGGTACAAGTCAGGGTACAATAACGAATACAGATGGTGAATTTAGAATCAGTTTACCGGGTAGTGAAAAGACTTTGGTCGTTTCTTATGTTGGGTTGAAGACTGTTGAGATTGAAGGAATAAGCAATATGGTAATTAAATTGCAGTCTGATTCGAAACTGATGGACGAAGTTGTAGTAACTGCACTTGGAATTAAGAGAGAGAAAAAGGCCTTGGGTTATTCTGTTTCTAATGTAGACGGAGGAGATTTGCAGAAATCCAATGAACCCAATGTTATTGAAGGCCTTGCAGGTAAAGTAGCCGGTGTTCAGGTTACGGGAACATCAGGAACTCCTGGTGCTTCCAGTAGAATTATAATACGAGGACAGAAGTCAATTAATTTGTCAAGCCAGCCATTAGTTGTATTGGATGGACAAATTATAGACAACTCAATCAATAATAATGCCGGCTCAGGAACCAATATAGGTGGAGTTGATGATTCCAATAGGGCGATTGATCTAAATCCAGAAGATATCGAAAGCGTTTCTGTTTTAAAAGGATCTGCTGCTGCCGCACTTTATGGTGAAAATGCAAGAAATGGAGTCATAATCTATACTAGTAAGAAAGGAACTAAAAAAAAGGGATTGGGTGTAGATTTTACAGCCTCGACGGGTTTTGATGTGTTGAGTAATATGATTGATTTACAACATACGTATGCGGCTGGTACAAATGGAACTACATATGTTGCACCTGCTCAATATGGGAGTGATGGTTTTGCTACTACTACTGGGACTAACCAGAGTTGGGGCCCTTTAATATCAAGTGTTTCTGGGCTTAAAGCTTACGATAATGTAAAAAATTTCTTTAAGACAGGGAAAACTCAAAACTACAATGTCGCTTTTTCTGGCGGAGGTGATAAAGGTACTTTCAGAGCCTCTTTAGGCCATTTGGACCAAACGGGGATTGTACCAAATACTTCTTTAAAGAAAACTACTTTTAATGTAAATACGGAATACAATCTTACAGATAAATTGACCGTTGGTGGCGATGTATTATTTACAAACACATCCGGTGTGAGAGCGCAAAAAGGTAGTAATGTTGCAGGTATCATGCTTTCTCTGTTGCGTATGCCTACTACTTATGATGTTAGAGATTATCAGACGTCTCAGGGGTATAATAAAAACTATTACGCTTATTACGACAATCCTCTTTATACGGTATACAATAATCCATACAAAGATCAAACTAATCGTATGATCCTTAACGGACATATAAACTATAAATATAGTAAGTGGTTTAATGCGATGTTGAGAGCCGGAGCTGATACTTATACTACTCATGCGGAACAGGATTATTCTTACACAAGTAATGGAAACTCTACTGCTGATGGTTTGGGTCAGGTTTATATTGATACATATAACAAAAGTTTGTATAATGTTGATTTAATATTTAATGGACTGGTGAGTTTAACAGACAATATCAATTTGAACTATAATGCAGGAGGATCCATTAACTCTGCTCATTCAAATGATTTGTACAGTATAGGATCTACGATGCTTGAAATTAATCAATATAATTTAAGCAATTTCTCAACCTTTACTGCACAAAACTATGATTCCAAACAAATCAAAGAGGGAATCTATGGATCTTTAGAATTTGGTTTTTATGATCAGTTTTATTTAACAGTGACAGGCAGAAATGATTGGAATTCTACTCTGCCTAAGAATAACAGATCTTATTTTTATCCTTCCATTTTAGGTTCATGGCTGTTTAGTAAAACATTAAGCCTCCCAAGTTGGGTTTCATTAGGTAAATTAAGAGGCTCGTATGCGAGCACCTATGCTTCCCCTGGCCCTTATAATACGCTTACAACCTATACAACGCCGTATTATTACGATACTTTTGGTCCACAATTATATTCTCCTTATGGAGGTGTTGGTGCTTATGGATACTCTACAACGTTAAAGAACCCCGACTTAAAACCCGAACATAATAAAGAATATGAACTTGGTTTGGAGTTAGAGTTGTTTAATAGACTCCATTTAAATGCAAGTGCATACAAATCGACAAACTACGATTTGCTTGTTACTGCACCAATTGCACCGTCTTCAGGTTTTTCATATTCTTATACCAACGGACCTTCTGTCGAAAATAAGGGATTGGAGATTGAACTAGGCTATGATATATTGAAAGGTAAAGATTTTGCGTGGAATGTTACAGTCAATTGGTCACTCAACAGAAATAAAGTGATTGCATTACAGGATAATTTGAATTATTCTGCGGAAGGTTCTGATTATTTTAGTGGAAGTAGTCCTATACCTGCAATTGTTTTAGGGCAACCTTTGGGTGTATTTTACGGATCCTATTATGAGAGAAATAGTGCCGGTAAATTAATTATAGGCTCTGATGGTTTACCTATTTTAGCTACAGATTCTAAAATTATAGGAGATCCTACTCCATCATGGTTAGGGGGGATTAGAAATAATTTCAAATATAAAGGTATCTCATTAAGCTTCTTGCTTGACATAAGAAAAGGGGGAGATATTTGGGATGGAACTCTGGCTAGACTGAATCGTTTGGGAGTAACACAGGCTTCTGCGAACGATAGATCTGCAACTTATGTTATTCCTGGCGTTTTAGAAGACGGTTCTGTAAACAATATCGCAATTTCTAATAAAGCATATTATGTGAGCTATGTTGGGGATGGTTCAGGAAGTGCAAATGAAACAGCTATTGAAAAAAATATTAATTGGTTAAGACTCAGAGATGTTAGTTTAGGCTATAATTTCACCAAATTACTTTCAAGAACGCCTAGTTTGTCTTTTGTGAGAAATGCAGAACTAAGCTTCAGTGCTCGTAATTTGTTTATCATTACAAATTATAAAGGTATTGATCCGGAAAATTCATTTGCCGGTTCATCATCTAATAGTGTTGGATTTGATTATTTTAATAATCCAAGTACGAGAAGTTATTATTTAACATTAAAATTCGGATTCTAATTATGAGAAAGATTATATATACATCGATTCTAGCGATAAGTATCTTAACGTTAGCTTCCTGCCAGTCTGATTTGGATAGCTACAATGATAATCCAAATAATCCAACAAAACTTTCGACTCCAGTAACATTGCTTACAGGAGCAGAGGTAGGTACAATAATGAATGCGACTGGGAACCTACCAAGAACTTTTACGTTGCTTACACAACACACTAACGGAAACCAGCTTCAGTCTTTAGATTTTACAAATTATGTTCTGACGGAAACAGACAATGATTCATACGACTGGGTAAATATTTACCAAGCCGGCTTAAGTCTTAACCAGATTATTACTCAGTTTGGAACTGCTGACCCTTATTATGATGGGATAGCGAGGGTGTTAATGGCTCTTAATATTGGATATGCCACGGACGCATGGGGAGATGTTCCGTTTTCTGATGCATTTCAAGGCACATCTGGCAATATAACGCCAAAATATGATACTCAACAGCTGGTTTATACTGAAATGCAGTCTTATCTGGATGCCGCAATAACTGATTTTGCCTTATCTTCAAGTGCAAATAAAGTTATTCCGGGAACAGATGATATTTTTTATCAAGGAGACTTGAGTAAATGGACAAAACTGGCTTATGGACTGAAAGCTAGGTATGCTATGAGATTATCTCAGAGAGATGGAAGTACCACAGCGGCAACAAAAGTTCTTCAGTATGTCGCAAATGCTTTGTCTTCAAGTAATGATAATTTAGTTGCCACTTTTGATGGAGGAAATAATCAGAACTTATGGTATAATTTTAATAACCAAAGAGGGGGATATATGTCAATGGGGAAATATTTTATTGATATGTTGAAGGATAACAGTGACCCTAGACTTCCATATTTTGCAGGTAAAGATGCAAATGGAGGTTATTCCGGATCTGCTCCTGAAGATGCCAATACAGATGCATCACCTTTTGGAAGTTATTTTGCGGGAACTGCCAGTACTCCAAATGTCATTTTCTCTTATAGTGAAGTTAAGTTTTTGGAAGCTGAAGCCAAGACAAGATTAGGCAGTACTGCAGATGCGCAGATCGCCCTTCAAGCAGCCATTAGTGCCTCCTTGAAAGATGTTACTGGGTCTGATGACGCAACTTTTGCAGCCACATATTCAGCAGATACTTCTATAAAAAATATTATTACACAAAAGTATATAGCTCTATTCACAACTCTTGAGCCTTATAATGATTGGAGAAGAACTGGATATCCTGTTTTAACACCTAATCAAAATAGTCAAAGCAAAAAAATTCCTGTGAGATTGATTACTCCAAGATCTGAAAGAACTTTAAATGCTAATGCTACTGTTGTAAGTTCAATGTATATCCCTGTTTGGTGGAATAACTAAATGACAAGTGTCACATTCCTTAAAAAGGAACTGCTCGTTTGGGTAGTTCCTTTTTTTAGTTTCACAATAGCTCTGTACTGAAGCTCCTTTTGAAATACTCAAATAATCTCCATTATTTCCTCCAGCGACTTCACTCGATAGGTTGCTGGCTTTTTGTCCGGAGTGGGTGTGGGTTGGAAGTAGATTTGATCAATTCCAGCATGTTGGGCTCCGCGGATGTCGGCTTCGTAGCTATCGCCTATCATAATGCATTCGGACGCTGTAACGCTGTTGAGCTGCATGGCGTATTCAAATATACGTTTGTCGGGTTTTAGTGCCTTAGCGGCTTCGGAAAGCACTATGTGTGCAAAGTAGGGTGCTATGCCGGAGCTTTGCAGTTTTTTGTACTGCACTTCTACAAATCCGTTGGACACGATGGTGAGTGGATATTTGGGATAGAGATACTCCAGCAATTCTGTTGCATGGGGCACCAGAGCGTTACGAGTGGGCAGCAACTTCATGTATTCTTCGCCTATCTGGTCGGCCAGTGCTGCATTGTCTATACCCACCTGGAGTAGCGGATGGCGGAATCTCTCGAGCGATAATTCTTCTTTACTAATAGTGCCCTTGCCGTATTGTTCCCAAAGTTCTACATTCCGCTTGGCGTAGATGTTGAAATATTGGTCGAAGCTATCGAAATACCGACCCAGATTCTTTGTGTCGTACAGCTCCTGTAACGATGATCGTGCATTGGCATGAAAGTCCCAAAGAGTGTCATCCAGATCGATAAAAATAGTTTTATACATACCCCTACCCCTAAAGGGGAAATTTAGTTAGTTTTGTTATGATTCTCTTTTGCATGAGAGTTTCAATAATAAGTATTCAATAATAATTAATGATATGTTTTTTGTAGACTAAGTAATAGGAATTAAATAATGTCCTATTTTTCAGAAAATCGTTAGACGATACGGTTGTAATTTCAAGTCCCCTTC
>JAATGT010000287.1 GCA_015654525.1 Bacteroidales bacterium | reverse complement strand
GACCACTACATTAAAAGTGTAATGCTCTACCAGCTGAGCTACGGAATCAATTCCTTTTGTTTAAGGAGGTGCGAAGATAGAAAACTAGTTCTACATTGTCACCATAAATTTGAAATATATCTAATATTCTCAAATTACTGAAATAAGTTATATTGATTAGAGGGTATTAAGTGTATTTGATGTTGCTGTTTATCAGTTATTTGAATTCCTATGGCTTTGAGAATATATTTCATAAATGAACTGTGCAAAGTATTGTTAGATTAAGGCTGTATTCTGAATAAATGCATAATCTGAGTAAAACTGATGAAATATGCTATAAGAGTTTTCAATTTTTTGGACTGGTTTGTGTATATATCAAAAGATAACAACCTATCTTTTTGAAAACCTAATTCATCATATTATGAAAACTACTTATAAAAAGAACCAATTTCCTGTATCTGAAATACGAAGGTTTTTGGAGCCTGGTCCAATAGTATTGGTAAGTTGCCTATGGCATGATAAAACTAATATCATGACTATGGGCTGGCATACGGTAATGGAGTTTGGACCTTCGTTAATAGGCTGTGTAATCTCCAATGGGAATCATAGTTTTGAAATGATTGTAAACAGCAAGGAATGTGTCATCAATATTCCTGAAGTCCATATGATTGAACAAATAATAGATATTGGTACAAGTTCAGGTTTGGACATCAATAAATTCAAAGAATTCTCTTTAACACCTGAGGACTCTTTTAAGGTAAATGCTCCGTCTATTAAAGAGTGTTATGCAAACTTCGAGTGTAAAGTGGTGGATACCGCATTGGTCGATTCTTACAATTTTTTTGTTATGGAGGTTGTTGCTGCACAGGTTGCCAAAATGCCTGAATTCCCTCAGACTGTACATTACCGCGGTGATGGATTATTTATGGTTTCGGGCGAACAAATCTCCTATTCTGACAGATTAAAAAAGTAAATTGTAAGCAGCTGTAGTTTTTTAATTCATTGAAAATAAGTGTATTAAAAGCGATTGGGTAAACTGAATAATAAATCATTCCACTACACATCCGGCGTCAATAATCAACCAGAGATGCCAGTTATTTCTCGTTTTATTTTACAAATTAAAAACATAACGGTAGAGTAAATTGTATTTATACTATAATTTATTTTATCATGCCATTATTCGCCGGCCTATTTTATAAATATTCAATCGTTTCTACGATTTGTGTTGAACAGTCCTTGTTCATCCTATACTCGCTTTATTATCTGCCAAATTATAAAACAACTATTGAATGCAAAAACCTTTTAAATTACATTCCAGATCCATCACCCGCAATAGCGGGATGAAAATTGCGCCTATAATTGCATTGACTTGCATATTTTATATTGCTGCTGTAAATCAGGCCTCCGCCGCCGGAAGAATACTGAAAACAACATTTCAGGAGCCCATTCGGCAAATTCCGGATTCAACAACTGCTGTAAAAGATTCTACGAACAATATTAAGGACCGCACTACAAGCCCTCAGGATTCCCTTATTAAAGGAAAAGTGACTGATAACAAAGGTAAAGGCTTGCCTGGAGTCAACATAAAAATCAAGGGAAAACAGGCTGGCACCATCACTGATGCCAGTGGAAACTATGCGTTGAACACAGCTAAACCAACAGATATATTAGCTTATTCTCTTACAGGCTTTGCCAGTCAGGAAATTCCGGTCAACAACAGAAAACTAATTAATGTAAAACTCGGACCCGGCAAACAACAGGAATTAAAGGAAGTTGTAGTAGTCGGATATGGGAGCCAGGCGAGGAAAGACATCACTGGCGCAATTAGTTCTGTAAGAGAACGGGATCTTCACGAACGGCCAGTTACTAATATGGTTCAAGCCTTACAGGGTAAAGCAGCAGGCATTTACGTAACTACCAGTACCGGTGCTAACAACGGCAATGAGCCGGGTGCTGTTCCTACAATATTTATCAGAGGTAAGCGCTCCATTGCGGCAGGAAATGATCCTCTATACGTAGTGGATGGAATTCCGATAAGCGGCGGAT
>JAATGT010000007.1 GCA_015654525.1 Bacteroidales bacterium | reverse complement strand
GTGCCCCGAACCAGACTTATCCAAGGAATGCGGCTTCCAAGAAATAACAGGTTTCTTATGCGCTATTTCTCTTTGCAAAGTTATCTGTTATCATGTTGGAGTGTTCAACGCTCCCCAAAACTTATATCGAACTCACGTTAATTTAGCTCATAAAATAGTGATTTTTCCTATTGCGGAATTAGGATTGAACTCCGTTTGTACAAATCCAGCTCCTTTGGTATAAATGCTTCGATCTAACTCCCGAGCTAAACACCAGGTTATGACACTTAAACTAGTAATGTTTAAGGCTACTTAGATGTAATACAGATTCCTACACTAAGTATATCAGAAAAAATATTCCTCAATCAAAATATTATTTTGGAAAAAATGATTTCAATTTAGTTGTTGGGCTAAATTTCTACAAGCCTTTCCAACTGTGGAAAGTGTTATATTCCGCCAAATATGCAGAGAGGAGCACATATCTTATTTTTCATTTTCCAAAACCGCAAGCGATGAATAATTTTATAAAAACCAAGTAAGAAATATGATGACTTGACTTTAATGCCCCGCAAAAGCCGTTCGGTAAAAATCTCGTGTTATTGAAGGCAGTTTTTTCCGAACCGCTTTTTCCGAATAGGGGACAGCGGAATACAAAAAATGAAAACCCCAGCCTCTTTTTAGAGGGCCTGAAAAAGTGTCCTTAATTCAAATAATCCAATAAAAATTGAACTAGCAGGTGAAGATTTGTACTTCACCTGTTGGTTTTTTTCTACAGAGTAAAAAGTCAGAGACTTTGCATCAAAAGTGCTTTGTAGTGTCTTAAATTGGACGGTTTTTTGGGGGGTGACGTCTCCTTTTAGTTGATAAACTTGAGGATTCTTTTCAAATTTACAGTGAAGATAGCCATTGCACCCTGCATTTGCATGCTGGCAATTACGTATGAACTAGCTCTTCCGTATCCATGTACATTTTTTAATTCGCCATTTTTTGCTTCAATCTTATACCTGTATTTTGCTTTTTCTTTGAAGTAATCGGTTTATTGAAATTTCATTTGCTCTTGATAATCATTACATTTAATAGGAACATGATAGGTTTTTGTTTTTGTCCCAGGTTTATAACATCCGTTTTTTAATGCACATATTTTACACTTTTTGACATCGAAGTAATAGATATATGTTTGGTTCTTACCGTTGTCTTTCTTTCCCTGTCGGGCTTTTTTGATAGCCATGTGACCAGAGGGACAGACAAACATTCCTGCATCCTTGTTATAATCAAACATATCTTCTTTTTTTCGGAAGCCTTGCGTAATAGAAGGGTTCAGCTTTGCAATGACTTTTATTTCCTGCTCACTTGCCAGCTAAAGATTCTCCTTGCCGGAGTAGGCGATTGTATCGACTTCGATTCCATTCTCTTGACTGGCCTCAAGCAGTGCCGGTAGCTCAGGTCCATCACCCTTTGCTCCTGATGTCACTACGGCTGCAGTAATAATACGTTCCTCTGTCATAGCAATATGAGTTTTGAAGCCAAAGAAGGAGCTATCGAGTGTCTTATGACCTGTTCTAGCATCAGAATCTCTTGAGAGTGTATAATGATCCTGAGTATCTTCAATAGTTTCCTTCAACAGGTTTAGCTTCTCCTTTATCTTGGGTAAAGAACACAAAGCCTCATCTGATTCTATTTCCTTTTCAAGCTTGTCGCAATAAGATAATTCATGCTCAAGATCATTGTCCTCATTCTTTTTAGGCATTCGCTCTTTCCAGTTCTCACCTGCTGAATAAACTACCTTGCGAAGTTGTCTAGCTCGTTCCTTTAGCACTTCGATGGGTGATAATGGATTTGACCTGGATAGAGAATGTGTGGCATCAACAATAATGGACTTCGAACGTATAATGCCTTTTTCTATAGCAATGGAAACAGAAGATTCAGCAAATCCGCATCCTTCAATCTCAGTTTCCTGAATTTGGTTAGTGAACTTGAATTTATTACATCTTCCTCAGGAGTCATTTTCAAAAAGTACTTGAAAAACATATCAAAACGGGAGCGTTCTACCACATCCACATCTGAAACGTCATAAATCGTTTTCAATACCATGTATTTGAACATACGGATAGGACTTTCTGCATTACGACCCTTGTTTGAGCAGTATTTGTTGACCAACTCATCATATATGAATGAAAAATCGATTAATTAGTTAATTTTATGCAGGAGATTGTCTCTAAGTACTATAAGGTCATATAAATCTGAGTAAGTACTCAGCAGGAGCTTTTGCTGTTGTAGTAACATGTAAGGGGCTTGTTTTGAAACCTAAAGATACAAAACAAAACAGTAAAAAAATAGGTAATTTACCTACTTTTTTACTGTTCCCTTTATTTCAGTCAAAGCTGAGCTACTCTTTCAGTGTCCTCCCTTTTTATGAGGGGTATTTATCGCTTTTCATTATTTGTAAACGTGTTTGGCACTTTGTGCAATATAATGTGAGTTACCACCGTCCAATCTATTATCTGCATAAATACGAAAAAAAATGTAAGGTAGTTTACGTTCTGCGTGAAGAGAAGAAAGTGTTTAATGTTAAAAAATACTGCACTTCTATCAAAATAGGGCATTGCTATAGCTGTGTTTAAACTGTCTTCTTTTGAATAACTTATATTAGTAGGAGAGATTTGAGTAATATTGACAGAGGTAACAGAGGTATGAGAAGGAAAATGGCTTTGCTTTCTTTGTTGTTTGCTTTAAATTCAATACCTTTGCAACAGTCATTTGAGATGTTGAAAATTAAGGCAGAACGAGGTAGGCAGATGGTTTCTAAATCATTACCTATCGACAGAAGGTTGCTGTGTAATTGGTTGGTTAATAGATAATTCTGATCAAGTGCAATAAATGTAAAGCATGAGAAAATAAATACATCTCGTACTTGCTCTAATCGGCTGGAAACAAATTTCTTTTCTATAATTTGTTGTATTTCCAAGTCTGTCAGATAACCTCTATCCACCCGTTTCAACCTTATTTTGTAGTTGGAAAAAGGATCTTTGAATATCCACCCGTTGTTTTTTGCAACTATAACGATCATACGGAAGGTTTGTATAAACTTAGCTGTGGTATTTTCGTTACATTTACTAACGGTACGCAAATAAGTCTCAAAGCCGGTTACGAATTTGTGGTCGATTTCTTTTAAGGCTATATCCGTCATTTTGTATTGAGCTTTTATATACTCTTCAAGGCGACGACAAGCCCGGTCGTATTTAGACAGTGTGGCTTCGGTTTTACTGATACCTATCAATTTGCGGGCATCTTCATTGTGATTCCTGAAAAGTTCCAGTAGAGTCCTTTGCCTGATTGAATAACCTAGAAAAGCATTCCTTACTTTTTCTGCATTCACATATGCCTCATGGTTCTCTATCTCATGATAATGATTCTTTAAGGACGTGCGAATGTCATCCAATAGGTTGTTTAATTGGCGGGAGTTCATGCTGTTTCCAGCAGCTTTACCAAGTCTTACATCCCAGAGTTTTGGCTCTATGTCTAGTTTTGAACTGAACTGGGATACTTCACCATTTACTGATAAGCGGATCATAATACCAGCTTTACCATCTTTGTTTACCTGATTCTTTCTTAGGTAGAAGAGAATCTTAAATGTGCTTTTACTCATAATGCTTTCTTTTTATCCTTTACAATTTTTAGTGCAAAGGAATAATTAATACTAGGGTTATGAGCAGACACTTAATGGATAACAAAAGACATATCAGAGACTTAGGCTGTAAATCGTTACTATTTTTATAGGATTCGTTTTTTAGTAACGATTTAGTAACGAAACATTGTCGTTATTTGGCTTTTGGGGGGCTTTAGATTGTCTGGGATAGGCAATAAAAAATCCCGTAAAACCTTGATTTTACGGGATGTGTCTAAGCATTTCTACCAGTTGTCTTCGGTAGTCAGCGGAGAGAGAGGCTCTTGTATCCGCTAAATTTCATTATGTTTATCAGTGAGTTATGCTCGCAAAATGCTTGGGTACCCGATTTTTCACCCTTAAAATTTGACTCAAAAAAAGCTAGTTCAAAGCTTGGAAAATCGTGTATACAAAAATACAAAATTTCCATGATAATGCAAAGAATTGAAGGCTATTTTTTAGTCTGGTTGAAACGATATAAACTGATTGTGATTTTTTATTGATTCTGCTATTTTTGTTCATAATATATGATACATCAGTTATTATATATAATTTTGTATTGAAATATCAGTCGTTATGAAATCAAAAGGAGCAATTTACACCCAAAAGCAAAAAAATATTCTCTCACGGCTAGGAGAAAATATTAAACTAGCCCGTTTGCGAAGAGAATTGTCTGTTCGTTCTCTGGCAGAAAGAGCCGGTATTGCTGTATCAACTATGACCAACATTGAAAAAGGGTCTCCATCCGTAAGTCTAGGTAGTTATCTGCAGGTACTATCGATATTGCGCTTAGAAGAAGATATCTTACTGATTGGGAATAATGATCCAATTGGTAGGCAGATTCAGGATGCTGGACTCATTATTAAAAAGAGAGCACCTAAAAAGGGAATTACGAAATCACCGATTGATCATGTTATTGATAAAGGTAGTTCGGAAGCACCTGAGTTTATATGATTTGACTGAAAATCATTGTTGGTTTCGTGCTGTTATTAGTTTTTCATGCTGTGCACTTATTAGTTTTTTGCGCTATTTTTATCTACTCCATACTGATTTTAATCCATTTAGTTGGATCATACTAAGTCCCAGAAATGAGACATCTGCTATTGGTGTTGTATTTGTTGCAGACTATTTTTTAGTATAGTATAGGGGAATGAAACTAGGAGATAACTAACCTTTGGTATGCTTCTGTTGTCTGTTATCCTGTAATGAAGGGATGTACCTGTTCGGCTTTTAGTCCAGTGTATTGGCAAAATTCGTCAATGCTGACGAATTGGTGTTCCTGCTTTTGATAGTGATTCCTTATCTGTGCAAGCAACGATCTGCCGTAACGTTCGCTTTTGCCTGTAATGCGTTGCACATCCTTCGGGTATATGCAAATACGTTTGACTTCCATTGTGTCATTATTTTCAATGCAAATTTACAACTAATTATGCGTTTAATAAAACCTTTTTAGGCAAAAACGGCAGGGATAGCCATTGCCGGAAGTACCAGTGTTCTAAAATGTAATAGTTGAGTATACTTTTGTCCTGATAATTTTAAAACATAGTATTATGGCACAACAAAAAAGTATTCTAAAATTGAAGGGAACTATTGGTGGAATTACATTCTACAAATCACAAGATGGTTACCTGGCCCGTGAAAAGGGTGGTGTGGATGCTTCTCGAATTGCGAATGATCCGGGATTTGCCCGTACACGTGAAAATGGCGCTGAGTTTGCCAATGCAGCTTCTGCAGGGAAACTCTTGCGCGATGCTGTTCGCGTATTGGGTAAAGATGCATCTGATGGACGTGTAACAGCTCGTTTGACTCAAACCATGACTCAAATCAAGAACATGGATGATGCTAATGTAAGAGGTGAGCGAAGTGCTGCCGAGGGCATGGCAAAGGCTGAAGCCAAGTTATTGTTGAAAGGGTTTAATTTCAACGTTAACTCTGTGTTGGGAGCTGTTTTGTACAGCCCGTATCAAGTGAATGTTGCCACAGGTGAAATCAGTATTGCTTCAATCAATCCACAAAATGATATTAGTGTTCCTTCAGGGGCTACCCATATTATTTTTAAGGGTGGTTGCGTAAGTATTGATTTTTCAACAGGAGATTCTGAAATTGCAGTTTCTGAACCTATTCGTTTGGCAATAAATGCTGCTGCTAAACCTCTTTCTGTCAAACCTGCGGCTGTTCCTGTTCTAGCTGGAATCAAGTTCTTTTTGCTGTCGATTGATTTTGTACAATCGGTAAATAACGTAGATTATTCGTTGAATAACAATGCTTACAACGTGTTGGCTATTGTTGAAGTTGTTTAATTCACCTAAAGATTAAACCATGGGAAAAGAGAATAATATTACAATTAGTAACCCGAATGAAATGAACATCGCAGAACGGGTGAAAGCTCCGACTCCGAAGTTTTTCAAAACGTTGCGTACTATTGGATTAGGGTTGGCAGCCTTAGGTGGAGGTATTCTTGCAGCTCCGGTGGCGGTTCCGGCTGCACTGGTGACTATTGCCGGTTATGTTACGTTGGCTGGTGGTGTGATGACTGCTGTTAGTCAAACTGCAGTTGATACTAACTCCAAAGTCAGTGGCAATGGCACTTCCTGAATCAACCCATAATGGGCAGGTATATGCCGGAACTTGTGGAGGCATGTTTCTTTCAGTCTTCAGCAATATGTTTGTGGAAGATCTGGTAAGAACGGTGATTTTGGCTGTCGTTGGTGCTGCAGTGAGTTTCGGCGTCTCACTGGCCTTAAAGAGTTTGATTAAGCGAACAAAACGCTAAAAATCTACTGTTTTATATGGTGTGGTAACCTTTTCAGTAGTAAAGCCTCCCGCGTGGAGGCTTTTTTGTGTCCAAATGTTACATGCTGTATCAAAATCAACTATTTCTCTCTATTGGGGCTAACTCAACGCAGGAATGAAGGCAACCTCTGGAAAGGGTGGGGAAAGGCTTGGGTATTGACTGACTGAACTAATGGAGCTTGCGGAATGGAAAGGAAGGAGATAACCGAAGCCGTGGGGTGCTGAGGTGGATGCATGAATGCAGGTGTAATGTAGTGTAGGGGTTCGGAGAGAGGAACGAACGTAGTTCCCGGAACGCAATGAAGCCGAAATGAATGCACCGACCGCAAGCACATGCAATAAACACGATTGCCTAAAGAGATTGCAACAACTGCAGGTGGTGGGGTTTTAGTGGCTTTTTTTCTTCATATAATATATTAGACGGTGATAATTCACATTATATTGCACAAAGTGCCAAACACATTTACAAATAATGAAAAGCGATAAATGCCCCTCGTAAAAAGGGGCTGGGGTTTCCATTTTTTGTATTCATCTGTCCCCTATTCGTCAAAAGCGGTTCGGTAAAAACTGCTTTCAATAACACGAGATTTTTACCGAACGGCTTTTGCGGGGCATTAAAGTCCAGTTGTCACATTTCTTATTTGGTTTTTATAAAATTATTCATCGCTTGCGGTTTTAGAAAAACCAAGTAAGGTCTGTGTTCCGCTCTGCCTATTTGTAAAATGGTTTTGATAAGCTATTCGGTTATCAATATCATTTTACAGGCGATATTGCCGGAATGGCTTTAAATGCAAGCTATGCTTGTTTTATTCTTGCCTTACTGCCTATTGGCGAAATAAAATACTTTCTGCTCTCCCGTAGGGGTTTGTCTTCGGGCAGCGTAGCGGGGCAAAGCGTTGATCTTGTGCGGCTATTATACATAATTTGGTTATGGGCTTCCCTATTGATTTGCCATCAGGCAAGGGAATGACCATTAACTACATGTTATGTATAATAGCTTTGAGTTGTTTTTTTTTGGCGCAAGTGCAGCACGGTGGTGGCGGTTGGAGTGCAAAAGTCTTTTTTGCCTTTTGCAAAAAGTGTGACAGAAAAAAACAACAGCAGGGTTGATAGTGCGGAAGCCGACAAAAAGACCGTGCAAGCCCAGAAGTACGAGGGGCGGGGATTTTTGGCGGCTGGGGATTGCCCTGCGGGAGCTGCCCGTAATTATCTTTCAGGCAAAGCCTGACCGCTTTCATTGAAAGTACTAAGATTTAAGTTGCTATTATTATTTAAAATGAACATCCTTCATTTTTTCATTCGTCAAGTATTTTGGGAACTACTACAGTTTAAAATAATCATTTGATTTAGATTTTATTTTGGATTGATTTCTCAAAAAATGAATGATATTTCGTGTTTCCTAAATTAATTACAAATAAAGATTCTTTTGCTCTCGTAATAGCAGTATAAATAATTTCTGGTGAATTCAAATTAGCAGGTACGCAGTAAACTCCTGTACCTTCTGGTTCTAAAATAACAATTACATTATGTGCCTCCCAACCTTTGTAGCTATGTATTGTTGATAATTTTAAAACATCGCCTTTCATAGTAAAGTGCATTTTTTTTTGGTGTTCAATTGCTTCTTTATCATGCTTAAATTTATAATTTGCTAGGACTTGTGTTTTATCATCGATATTATATTTGTTCATCAATTTATCAAATTCTTCATATTGAATAAATGTCGTTATTGTATTTTTATTAGTATTAACACGATACTCATAATCTAAATCACGCAACACTTCTGCAGATTGCGAAAGAATTATTGTATCTTCTATGTCAATTTCTTTCCCTGTTATTAATAGCATTAACTGCTCGGTTAAATTGCGAATATTGCATCCAACTCCTACATTAACATACTCTATCTTCGATAAAATAGTATTTTGTATTGATTCCCCAAAATCATCAGTTGGAAGCTTTGACAAAAACTCTCTTTGAAAATCTGTTGCAAGTTTTGTAATTTGAGGATTAGAAAATCTTTTGCCTTCTTTTAATTGATTATTCCATTCCCCACCAATAACTCCCAATCTAATATCTCCATTAGCGTCAACAGGTTTACTGTAAATATTTTGTTTTGGGTCGCCAAATACTACAAATTCTCCATTTTCAGAGAGAAAATATCTGTTGAGTATTTTAAGCCATACTGTATCATAATCTTGAACTTCATCAATTAATATAGCTTCATATTTTTGTAATTGTTTTTCACTGTTTTGAAAAAATGTTTCATCATTGAAAGAATCTAATTTAATTGACAATCTTAATTTGCAATTCAGCGCTTGATTTTTGAAAAATTGGTGGTAATTATCGATATAAATTTTATTCCAAAAGAAATCGGCACGAACTTCATTTATACGTTGTTTTAAATAATTTCGAAGTGTTTTGTTGTATGTTAATACCAATACTTTTCCGCCTGTGCGGACTTGTGCATTTACCGCACGAGTTGCCAGCACTTGAGTTTTACCAGATCCTGCAACACCACTAATTTTTTGTTTTCTTTTTGCAATACTTTGGGACAGATTCTTTTGTACTGTCGTAAGTGAAATTTGATTACCTTGTCTGTAAGAATGCCATTTAGGTGTAATAATATCCAAGAAACTTTTGTGATTTTTTTCGTCAAATTCAGGATTGTATATATTGAAATATATATCTGTGAATAAATCTACATTGTTGTTCTTCAGTAAATTATTTCCATAAACATAAGTGTATTTATTATTCTTTGAATGGTTACCGAATTGCTTTCGTGCTTCCTCTGTATTACATTTTGTGCAAAACAGTAATTTTTTGATTAATTTAAAATTTGTGGGATTTGTTATGACTTTTTCTAACAGACCTTCGATATGAAGACGAATAAGATTCATTTGATATGTATCTAAAATATCTATTGGAGATAATTTAGATACATTTGTAGAATCGAAGTTATTTAAATCTTCTTCGAAAAGCGAAATAATTAAAACACCTTTTTGGGGTCTAACAACAACTAAATCTGGTTTATCTCCGTTAATGTCTGGTTTTACCAATATGATATCATTTGGCGACAATTTATTTAGCACCGTTAAGTATAGTTTACTTAATTCTTCTGATATTGTTCCATTTTGTACATAAGAGAGAGGGTCATATTCCGAATAAATTACATTGTTATCTTCAAATACAGGAATCTTAACTTTATCCATATTTGAGATATTAAGTGGGTCTCCATTGTAATGGAAACATTTAGTCTTGCATGTAAAAGCATAGAATGTATCGGAAGTTCTTCCATATTGTTTGTCGTTTATGTTTGAAAAAAAGTATTGTTCACCAAAAACACTACAAAATTGTTCTATCCTGTATGCATTTGCATTAACTGGACCAATACATAATACAAAATGTTTTTTTTCAAGACAGGCAACAATCTGTGCCAGCTTAAATAGATTTATTGAGGTTATATCTAAAATATTTGAGAAAATATGAATCACATTTTTACTGGAATAATCCAATCCATCAATTTCAGTATCCTTTGCAGCCCCAGGAAGATAGCGATCAATTGGAATTATTGTAATTGATCCATTTGTTGCTCTTGTTAAGTTTGCCTCTGCACGATTTCTTGAAGCGTCTGAGGGTTCAATAAGAGTAATGTGATTTAACCATTGCGACTTATCTTGTTCCACTATTGCTTCAAATATACACATAGAGCCAATGCCTTGACC
The DNA here is from genome assembly GCA_015654525.1 of Bacteroidales bacterium. Taxonomy (GTDB): domain Bacteria; phylum Bacteroidota; class Bacteroidia; order Bacteroidales; family Paludibacteraceae; genus Paludibacter. The sequence goes on along the minus strand of JAATGT010000007.1, from coordinate 9,023 downwards.
GCATCCCCAATCAACTATTTCTACTGTTCCTTGTATTTTGTCAAACGGAAAATTTTGTAGAGCGGCACGACATTTTATCATATGCATCTCACCATAAGCAGCAATATAACAATTTAAACCCTCTTCGCTTTGTAAAAGTGCTACGCCGTTCTGTAATTCAGGGTGACGATATGGACGATTTTTGTATTCATCGGGTAATAGCGATTTGCAAATACCTATTACGTCTTGCATCCCTAGATTACCAATTTTGCTTATTTGTTCTGAATAAGTTGCCATAATTATAGTCCCATTATAGTTTCAGAATTAGGGTTAGCTTTATGGGTATTGTAACTTGTGCGAGCAGATTCAATTGAAGTATTGGCATAGCAATACACACATTCGTGTGGACATGTATTGTACTGACCTATGTCTTTGCTGTTAATGCAACCACACAGATCTCTTTGTCCTTTATCTTTGTTATTTTTCTTTTTGATAACAGCGGGAGTTTCATCAAATAAATTACCGGGTATAATTTCAACTCCCAGAAAGTCCATTAGCTTTTTGTCGTGACTAAAAAGTTTAATCATCAAATCATCATCCACGCATTTATTGTGAACAATGCCATATTGCTCTAATGGTATTTTTTCGGAACAAGTGCCAATCTCAAAATTCCATGCCTTGTTGAGTTGTTGAAGTCCTTTCGCAAATTCGTGCATGGTGCTATCTGTAAACTCGTGATAAACTATTTTTTCTCTTTTAAGATTATTGGCTACTTTGGTATAAATTGAAATATCAGCAAAGCTGAATACTAGTTTATTGGTGTAGTTCTGAAGCTGGTCGCCAATGTTTTTTACACGATCCAATAAAGTTTGTACATCTATTTTATCAGTTAGTATCATTGGATCGAAGCGCCATATTACATGCTCTTTTCCTATTTGTTCAGACAATTCGATAAAGGTTTTGATACGCAGTTCCACTTTGGGCACGTTGCCTTCGTAACCTTCTATATCATAATCGTTGAGCGTGTATTGGAAATAAAAGTTTTTGATATGTTCTTTCAAAAATGGTAAATGTTTGAGCATCGGACGTGGGTTTTTAGTCCAGAAAACAACTACTCTTGCCTTGTTGAATGAAACATACAGCGGTACACCGTTGAATGGATTTTTCCACTTAACATAGCTTTTTTTCCAACGCTCTACAAACCAATCGGCATAAAAAGCAGGAATATCTGTAGAACGGCTTGCTGAAATAATTATCGGAGCTTGCGCGCAAACCGTTTCACCTAAATCATTTTGTATATCTATTTTATCCAAATTCATTTTATCAGTCTAAATGTAAGGTTGATACGTTCATTAACTTGTTGTTTTGTTTTTGGTACCTGGTGTTGCCAATAATGCTGTAATTCACCTTGCATAATTAAAAGACTGCCGTGTGTCAATGCTAATTCAATTTTCTCATTTGTTTCATTATGACGAAGCTGAAATTTACGGGTAGCTCCTAAATTTACCGAAGCAATAATTGGATTTATCCCGAGTTCTTTTTCGGCATCGGTATGCCACGAAATTGAGTCATTTCCATTTCTATATCGATTCAATAAAACACTATTATACTTAGCTTGAGCAATTGCTTCAATATGCTGTTTTATTTCCAATAAAGCCGGTGTCCAAGTTTCAGGTTTCAGTGTTATGCCTGAAAACGAATATGGTTTGTCGTTATCTCCGTACCAAGCCGTTAATCTGGGGAAATTGATATTTCTGCCATACATGTTCATCGACTCTTGTTTCCAAATAATTTCAGTTAGTAATTCGTTAAAATATCTGTTGCTTTGTTCAAAACAGAAGAAATTTGGTATAAAAAGATACTCTCCATTTTGTATCTGAATGATTTCACCATTGTTTGAAACTTTATCAAAAAGGTTAAGTTGGGACATTGTGTTTGGATATACTTATATTCTTTTATGAAAATATCAATTAAAAATCCAAAGATATAAAAACTTACTTAAATACTAATGAGAGGTAAAAGGAATACTTTGCAAAGTTTGCAAAGATCAATAATTTTGAGAGAATAAAAAAAGGGAGCTACAGAGCTGCCCGTAATTAACTTACAGGCTTGCGTACCGCTTATATTTGAATGATTAATTACTGAAAATTACTTTGCTTATTTCTTCAGTCTATTCAATTAATTTCACGTTTACTCGATTAAATAAAGTACAGAAAATAAGAATATTGGAGCAATATGCAATGTGGCAAAAAAAAGACTAACATTACTTGTTAGTCTTTTTTTGTCAATACCTTTATTTTATTGTCAAGAAATAACCACATCCTCTTTTATGCTCTCGCTAACATTCAAAGTTGGTAAAATAAAGCGATTGTAAGGAGTATTTTCTGTTTTAGCATGAAGCACGCCACGAGCAGTGCCAATTACGAGCACCAATAAATGAGTAGCAATAGCTTTTGGAAGAATTAATTCTGATTTTTCAACAATATAAATTGAATTCCACGAGTCTGGTTTAATGCCAAACATACAACTAACTTCAATTGTCAGAAACACCCCCTTGGTAGTCTTAAATTTATAATTCACCAAAACAGCAATTAATTTCTCGGAAACAACTGAACCAAACCGATAGTTTGATTCTAATTGTACTGAATCAGCTTCATTATAAATGTCTTCAATAATTGCAAACTGCTCCGTTTTTATAGAATGCAGTTTGAATGAAATTTCATTTGTGCTCATTATGCTGCAAGTTTTTCGTATCCTATTGAATCTAAATCAACTGACTCTTTAGCCACACTTTGGGCTGCAAATTGACTTTGTGTAACTGACTTTACAACCTCCGGTTCATAAACTTCTGTATTTGAGTATATGACTTCAATGAGTGTAATATTAAGGGCAGATTCAAACCTGCAAATTGTTTCAAGAGTTAGATTTTCCTTCCCTTGAAGAATTCTATTCAGGGATTGAGCTTTCATGCCCATATCACCAGCCAAACGTACTTGCGAGATTTTATTAACGCGCATATGGCGAATTACTTTCAAAGCGATATCAAACGCTTTATCTTGCCAAGCCTTGTTAGTGATACGTTCATTGACATCCTTGTGCCAACCTGAAGTTTTATTACTAACAAGTGCATCAAATTTTTCAGTATTTGCCTTCATAATTATAATGTTATTTCGTAGAGTGCATCATCAAAACTGTCACCATCTATAACACCGAGTTCTACTAAGTAGTTTTTTGTTTTTTCTAATTTCTTTAATTCATCACGAGTAGACTCGTGATCCTCCATTTTGTAGGTAAGTTTAATAGCACCACCGGTTATAAGAAACCTGTTTGAATCAATTTTAATGGCATACAAACGTAACCAGTCATATTTTGATTTTCCTTTGATTAACTCAGTAAAATGAATTGTTCTGTTATCGAGCGGTTGAAAAAGCGATTCAATATCACTGTTATTTTGTGTCAATAACTTTTCAAACTCAAAAGCTTTTTGCTTAGTAATTCTTGCAGCATCCTCAATTGAGAAAGCTCTCCAAAACTTAACTCTTAAATAGACTTGATTTCTTTCAAAATAATCATAGAGATACATTGGATTCGACCAAAGTTCGAAGTTTCTTTTAAATTCATCGATATTACCTATCTCTTCATCTTCAAAAAACGAGCAAATCTCCTCATTCCAAACGGTAGTATAGGGTTTTGGATAAGAAATTGCATATAAATGAGGTGCAAAGATAGGTATTATTTCCATAAAATCAACTTATAAGTTTATTTTTGTATCCCCCAAAGAGCATATTTAACTATATTTTAATATATAAAAGCAAAGGTAATGTATTTTTCAATACTCCCAGTCGGCATGGCTTACGGGAAGATTATTTAGTTCTGTTCGTATTTGCTTCCAATTGGGGAGAAAGGTGTCCATGTAATAAAGAAATCTTTCGTTGTGGTGTCTTTCGAGAAGGTGAACCATTTCGTGTAAGATAACATATTCTAAACAATGGAGTGGTTTTTTTGCCAATTCAAGATTTATAAGGATTCTTTTTTTCTCAATGTTACATGTCCCCCAATTGGTTTTCATTTGTTTGACCTGCCATTCATCTATATTTACATTCAAAGACTTTTCCCATTTCTCAATAATGCCTGGTATTAGTTTCTTTAATTCGGCGCGATACCATTCTGTTATTACTTCTTGCCGTTTTTCAAATGTGGTATTTGGTCTTACATATAATTCAATATTGGATCTCGCTCTTAAAATGACTTTGGGCGGTTCGTCTTTCTCAATTATTTTCATTAAGTAGCGTCTGCCTTGAAAGTAATGGCTTTCACGTTGTTTATACTCCCTTGGTGAAATTCTTTCCTGTGCATCAAACTCACGCTGGTGGCGTTTTATCCAACCTAATTTGGAAATGGCAAATAAACGAATTGCATCATCGTTTACACTTAATGGCGCAGCAATACGCACCCTGCCGGTTGGAGGATAAACAGCAAGGTGTATATTCTTAATGTCCTTACGAATCACATCTATTGTTATATTGCTGACTGTAATCTGATCCATTAATAATCCCGTTGATTCTTTACTAAATCGAAAATTCGGTGTATTTCATTTTCATCCATGACACCATGAACTTTTAATACTTCAGCTATGGCATTTCTAACTGCTTTTAATTTTTGAGGGTGATCTCTCCAACCGTCTTTTTTTGTCGAACGGATTTTGTTATCCATTTCATTTGCCAATATTTCATTTCGGCTTAAGTTATCAAACAATGCTCTTTTTGCATTGGTATTGACTGTAGAAGGATAATCGGGAGTTAGATTTGGTTTTTTGACCTTGCCAGATAATTCAATGATTTTCTGCAAATACTTCTCGTATTCAAGTGTGGCAGCTTTTCTCAGTTTGATTAATTCGTCCAACAACATACTCATTTTCTCGTAGTACATTGGATTAGTTGGACTTTCTTCAATGATTACTTTCCTTAAATTGTTTTCAATAGCTTCTGCCATTGAATCAGGACTTTTTTTGAAACTATCCGGAAAATCATTGAGTGCATCTTTACCTCTTTCAACCAATAATTCAACCAAACTCAGGTCGTCAAAGTTAGCAAGCATACGGCTTTCTTCAGCTCCAATGTAGCTGTCAATTAAATGACGCATAGCCGGCTCGTATTGTTTTAAATCAATATAATCGCCACTAGCCAATTGAATCTCTTTACGGAGAGCTTCAAAGTGTTTAATGTCGGCTTTTATTAGTTCGGTTTCTTTATCATTGTAGCCTGCTTCTTTCATATCATCTGCCACATTTGCATAAGCACGTATGAGTGAAATAGTCAGTTTGTATAAAGCAACTCTTCTTGGTTCAGTATCTTTTAGTTCATCTGGATTTTCTGTATCTTTACCACAAAAATAACGAATAAAATCAATTGTGTTTTGTGGAGGTTCAACAGGCTCAACCAATGCTTTGATAGCTTCCAATGCTTCATCTAATCGTTCTTTTCCTTTCTTCAAACGGTTTTCTAATAAACCGTCAATATCTGATTTTTCATACCCTCCCAATGCTTCGGAAGTATAATCATTAAAAGCAGATTCCAAGCTGTTGAATAAATCCATATAATCAACTACATAGCCATAATCTTTATCATCACCATCTAAGCGATTGACACGACAAACAGCTTGAAATAATCCGTGGTCTCTTAGTTTTTTATCAATGTACAAATAAGTGGCAGAAGGAGCATCAAAACCCGTGAGCAGCTTATTTACGACAATGAGCAACTTCATTTGTGCCGGTTCTTCTACGAATTTCTTCTTTACTTCTGTTTCAAATTGTTCTACTTTATTGATTGCCGTTTCCGGGGCTTCACTGAAATAGGTAGCCAGCATGTTTTGATAAATTTCAAAACGTTGTAATTTTTCAGTATATCCTAAACCTGTTTCTTCCCCTTTTATATCGTTGTGGTTTGGAACAAAAGAAGTCACAATAGCACAGTTTTTCAATCCTGCCTTTTGGAACAATTCGTAGTAACGACAAGCATTGTAGATACTATCCGAAACCAACATGGCATTGCCTCTTCCGTTTTGGAGTCGCTCTTTTCGTTCCATATCAAGCACTACATCCATCACAATTTTTTCTAACCGTGATTTACTGCTAAATACTTTTTTGAGCGTTCCCCATTTCTGTTTCAGTTCGGCTTTGGCAAAGTCGGTAAGACCACGGGTTTTGAGGTCGAACCATTCGTCTATTTTATCATTAGAAGTTAGTTTTTGTTCAATGTCCCGGGCTTCGTAGCGTAAATCTAAGACTACTTTATCTTTTACCGCTTCATCAAATTTGTAAGTGTGAATGTATCTACCAAAAATCTCTAAGCTGGTTTGTTTATCCGATTTCAATAAAGGTGTTCCGGTAAAACCTATATACACTGCATTGGGGATAAATTGCTTCATAGCTTCGTGCAATTTACCCGATTGGGTACGGTGGCACTCATCCACAAATACATAAATATCGCCTTTAGCTTTATAATCTGTCGGAATATTGTTCCGTAAGTCTTGCAAATAGTTATCAATATCTTTATCGTCGGAGTCTTCTTTCCCTCCAAACTTATGTATAAGTGAACACATCAACCAAGGTGAGGTGTCATTCAATTGTGTAAGTAAATCGCTTCCGCTTTTTGTTCGGTAAATCTTTTCCTGAACACCAATATATACTTTTTCAATTTGTTCGTCTAATTCTTCTCTGTCGGTAATTACAAGCACCCGGGCATTGTGGTTGTATTCCCTAATCCATTTTGTAAGCCAAACCATAGTGAGACTTTTACCACTTCCCTGGGTGTGCCAGATAATACCATTCTCTTTACGAGCGATAAAATCCTGCGCCATTTTAATGCCAAAATACTGATTTTGACGACTGTGTTTTTTTATGCCACGGTCGAAAACAATGAAATCGTGCATTAATTCCAGAAAACGTTCTTTGTTGAACATTTCAACCACATTTCTGTCTAAAGGTAAATCGTATTTTGAAGCCTTTTCTCTGATTGGTTTTGTTATTTCAAGTAAATGAGGATAAGCACTGTCTTTTTCTTCGGTTACTTCTTTCCATTTCAGGAAATACTTTTCTTTGGTTTCGATAGCACCATAAGCAATTCCTTCAATATCGTTACCGGCTAACACAAACTGAATGGTAGTAAAAAAGGATTTTATGAATATATGTTTTTGATTGTCTAAGTTCTGACGAATACCCTCCGAAATAGAAACCGTACTCCGTTTAAGTTCCAACACGCCTAAGGCTATACCATTTACATACAGCACAATATCAGGGCGTTTTTTGTAAATGCCTTTAATGGTAACTTCTTCGGCAATGGCAAAATCGTTATTCTGTGGATTCTTCCAATCAATGAGCATAACCGTTTGTTTGTTTTGCCCCATTTCTGCCTGTACATTTACGCCATAGCGAAGCATGGAATACACTTCTTTGTTTACATCGTACAGCGATTTGCTTTGATTGTTAGCAGCTTTGGTGAAATCAGAAATAGCCTTATTGACAAGGCTTTGGCTGTATTGCTTTTTAGTAAGCAACCAGTCTGATAGAATTTTTTCTTCTACATTGCTATTGCTTTCACGCTCTTCCCAATTTCCGAGATAGCGATAGCCCAATTCCTTTTGAAATAGGTCAATAATGCGATTTTGCGTAATACGCTCAATTTTACCAATGTTGCTCATATTGTATTATATCTAAAAGTCGTAATTAATCTTTATACATCACTATTAGCCCATTCAATTAGCAAAGCAAAAGGGTCTTTTTTTCGTCCACTTCCCACAATTTCTTCGTCCAAAGTATTCTCTTTATTAAGCCCACAATTATATCGAAATATAACCGAATATGTTTGAAAGATTGGATTGACTTCACTAAACCATCTGTCATTTTCAATACCATTTTCAAAGATTGAAGTAAATCCAGTTTCTTTCGAAAGCCAACCAAAATTAAAGCCGCTCCTTTTGAAAAAAGAAGTTGAATTTTTTCTCATTATGTTCATATGAATGATATAATAAAGGTATAGCTGTGATTTTACATTTCTAATTTCCGAGAATTGATCATTTTCCTTCAATAGTCTTTTAATAAATTTTTTACGTTTATAAACTATGAAGTTGTTTAGATCTTTAATTGAAGACCTTTCAAATTCAATTGCAAAATTTATTATTGCCGGGTGTTTAGAATAATTGTTATTATGAGTAAGTCTAGACCATTCAGTTTGAGTATACAAAGTTGAAGTTAGCAAATCCCCCCATATTATATTAAAATCATTTAATGACACTTGTTTATAAGAATCGAAAATTGAAGATAATTTTGAAATTTTAAACAACTGTATATCACAGGTAGTAATATCAAAATCTGCTAAATCAGTTTCGGTGCTAACATAATTGGCGGAAATCAACATAGCTATATTTCCTTTCAAAATATCGTAATCTTCGATAGAAAACAATAATTCCTTAGCTTCTGGGAATGAGCTAATTATTTTTGCTTTTACAATTTCTTCTTTACGTTGAGGAACATAAAAACCGTCTAAAGAGTCATTGATTTTTTCATCTAAAAGGATCTCATAAACATTTCTATCCTGAATCAGATTATTTGTGGATTTTAGCAGTTTTGGCCATTCACGACGAGAGTTATCTGTTGTATTTTCAATTAAATTGCGAATTACTCGAATAAAATCATTTAAGTTCTCAATATTCTTTCCCTCAAATAAATAGTTTAGAGTAGAATAAAGTACAAAAAATTGATTTATATCACTTTTACCTGCCAAGATTGAATTTAAGATATCATGAATAGTTGTTTTTTCACTCCATAAAATATTCTCTTGTTTAAGCTCACCAATTGTTTTAATTGCATCTAAAGAAAATACTAAGAATTCTAAATTCTCTTTTTTAGAATATATTTGCTTTAGTACTTTAAAATCGAGAAAATCTGTCTCATAAGAATTTGCTCTAAATTTTGCAGACTTGAAATATAACATTTCAGTCAAAAAACTCAGATATTGCATGAAAGGCTTATCAACCACATAAGAGTC